>CALFDI010000027.1 GCA_937952875.1 uncultured Verrucomicrobiales bacterium | reverse complement strand
TTCGGCTCGATACATGGGGTGGTGCCCATGATATTTGAAATGGTGGCAGTGGGGGCGATGGCTAGAACGTTGCTGTTTCGCATGCCATGCTGGGCGATGCTTTCGCGGACGGGGCGCCAGTCCATTTTACCACCACGAGGGACGTCGAGCTTGAGGCCACGTTCGTCTTCGAGGGTGTCGAGGGTATCCTGCGGGAGAAGACCGCGATCCCATTTAGAGCCTTTGAAGCTCTGGTAGGTGCCACGCTCGCTAGCGAGCTCACTACTGGCGCCGTAGGCGTAGTAGGCGATGGCTTCCATGAATTCGTCATTAAATTCGGTGGCGGCTTCAGAAGCGAAATCGAGATTCTTCTTAAAGAGAGCGTTTTGGAGACCCATGACACCGAGACCGATGGGACGATGGCGGCTGTTGGCAGTCTTGGCAGCATCGGTGGGGTAGAAATTGATGTCGATAACGTTGTCGAGGGCGCGGATAGCGACGGTGACGGTCTCGCGAAGCATGTCATGATCAAGGGCGCCATCTTTCGTTACGTGAGTATCAAGTACGACAGACCCTAGATTACAAACGGCAGTTTCTTCATCTGAAGTATTGAGAGTGATCTCGGTGCAGAGGTTACTAGAGTGAATGACACCAGCGTGATCTTGTGGACTGCGAAGGTTACAAGGGTCTTTGAAAGTGATCCAAGGGTGACCGGTTTCGAAGATCATCTTGAGCATCTTTTTCCAGAGATCGATGGCCTCGATCTTACGGGACCAAATTTCACCCTTCTCGGCTTTTGCTTCGTATTCAGCGTAGCGCTGCTCGAAGGCTTTTCCGTAAAGATCGTGGAGATCTGGAGTCTGGTTAGCACGGAAGAGAGTCCACTGCTGGCGCGCTTCCATACGCTTCATGAAGAGGTCTGGAATCCAGTTAGCGGTGTTCATGTCATGGGTTCGGCGGCGCTCATCACCGACGTTGACCCGAAGCTCGAGGAAGTCCTCGATATCATTATGCCAAGACTCGAGATAGGCGCAGCCGGAGCCACGACGCTTGCCACCCTGATTCACGGCAATGAGTTGATCATTGTGCAGTTTCAGGAATGGGATGACACCTTGGGATTCTCCATTGGTACCCTGGATGTAACCACCAGTACCACGAACAGCGGTCCAAGAACCACCAAGTCCCCCAGCCCACTTCGAGAGGTAAGCATTTTCAGCAATACCACGCTGCATGATGGACTCGATCGAGTCATCGACCTTGTAGAGGTAGCAACTCGAAAGCTGGCTGTGAAGGGTGCCAGAGTTAAAGAGTGTCGGTGTGGATGAGCAGAAGCGACGGCCTTTATAGAGGTTATACAGGCGGATGGCCCAGCTCTCGCGATCCTTTTCCTCTGCCTTGAACAGCCCCATGGCGACGCGCATCCAGAAGAACTGTGGAGTCTCTAAGCGGCGCGGCTTTTCCCCTGTCTTATCAATGACGAGGTAGCGATCATACAGAGTCGATATACCGAGGAAATCGAAGTCAAGATCTGCAGTCGGATCGAGAGCTTCCGCGAGTTGATTAAGATCGTAGCGTGCTAGTATTTCCGGATTAATACGCTTAATCTCTGCTGCGTATTCGAGGTATTTCTTAAATGCAGTCGCATGAGCTGACTTCAGCTGCTCGACTCCATCAGTGAGGATATTCCAATCGAGAACTTCCTCGTAAATGTAGGAGAGGAAGATACGAGCGGCAAACTTCGCAAAGTCGGCGTCACGCTCGATGAGAGTCTTCGAGTTCAGAATGATCGTTGTCTTAAGATCTTCAGCGGAAATCTCTGAGCCGATGGAACGGCGGAGTTCGTGATCGATCTCTTCCTCAGTCAGACAGAGGTCAAGACCGATGGAGGCGAACTGGATACGCTTTTTCAGCTCTGAGCCATCCCAGAAATCCGAGGCGCCGTCACGTGTGACGACGACCATAGATTCCTGCTGCGGATCCTCTGTGACGACGCCTTCTTCTTCACGACGACGAGCACGCTGAGCACGGTAGAGGATGTAGGCTTCGGCTGCTTTAAAAGAACCAGAGCGCATTAGCTCTTCTTGGACGAAGTCCTGAACGTCTTCGATCTGGACGAATGAGTCCCCTTTTTGGCGGATGCGCTGAGTGACCGCTGCTGCGATGGTGTGTGCATTCTCAGGGTCTTCTTTCACATTGAGAAAGGCCTTACGCACAGCGATTTCGATCTTGGACTCAGACCATGGGACGACGTTGCCATTACGACGAATGAGGCGCACTGGGAGCGTGCCCGGCTCTTCGCTCACGACGATCTCCCCTGTCTTCTCCAGTGAACGGCGAAATACGAGAGACTTAGCAACATCGTGTGCATCAGACTCAATTAGCGCCTTTTCAATCAAGAGATAAAGATCGTGCTGAGAGAGCTTGAGCTGACCGACTTCTGCGACTTGATCTGTGAGTGCAGTGGCGACTTTTTCAGACACAGTCGCGACGAAAGTTTTGTTATTATCACTAAAGATCGTGTCCTCACGCTCTTCACGAGCAAGAAGAAGATCGTGCAGAGCTGACCCGACCATGCGAGCGACAACAGCTGATGAAAACTCGTCTTCTTGCTCACCAGATGTGATGCGAATCTCAGGCACAGAATCACGATTGAACTGAAGTGACTCATGCCACGCAAAACGATTCGTGGCATCTGCCGGAGCGGCAAAACGATCAATGATAACTTTTTTCAGAGCGAGATCTTCTTCGAGAGCAATAGGGCGATAGGACATGTGGTGGGGACTAGTGAGTGTTTATTACGGGGATGTGCGTTGTTGTGTATTATACTTTAAGTAGTTACATGCGTCAGGACTGTAGCAGTGGCGCTGGTAACTGAATGATTCAGGCGAATAACCTGTTAGCGAAGAGCGCAAATGCCTTCGCTAAACAGGCAGAGAGATGAACCAAGTAAGGCCTAGAGATCATCATCATCGACAGCCGCGAGAGCAGAGGCCTTCTGATATTCTGTGACGCGACCTTCGAAGAAGTTTTGCTCCTTCTTGATGTCCATCATTTCAGCAAGCCATGGGAATGGGTTACTGGTGTGCCCCTCGTCATTGAGTGGAGCGAGACCACATGATGTGAGGCGGCGATCCGCGATGAAGTCGATGTATTGATCAAATTCCGCACAGTTCAAGCCAACGGAATCGACTGGAAGACAATCGTGAATGAACTTCTTCTCGAGGCGAATTCCTTCGCGCATCGTTTCACGAAGGTCCTCACGGAATTCATCTGTCCAGATGTCTGGATTCTCATCGATGAGATCCATGAGGAGATTACGGAAAACTTCGATATGGTTCGACTCATCACGTAATGTGTAACGGAACATCTGACCAATTCCTGGAAACTTGTTCTGACGGTATAAGCTCAAGACCATGCCGAAGAGGCCATAAAATTGAGTGCCCTCCATGACTTGACCAAAGAGGAAGATATTCTTGGCAAGATCTTGCTTATTCTTGAGCTGCGTCAGATCGATATCACGACGCATGGCACGGCTGTTATTTACGACGAATGCGTTCTTTTCAGAAATGGTCGGAATGTCTTCGAACATAGCCTCGCACTCATGAGGATTCAGGCCGAGAGAGCTGATCATGTAGACCAGAGAGTCTGCGTGGATGTTCTCCTCATGGGCGTGGCGGCCGAGCACGAGCTTTAGCTCAGGCGCTGTGACCACTTCACGGACGACGTGCTGGATGTTATCACCGACGATGCCTTCTGCTGCGGAGAAGTAACCGATCGCCATCTTAATGATCCAGCGCTCTACATCTGCGATCTCGTCATTTGATCTCCACTGCTCCACGTCCTTCTGCATCGAAATATCCTCTGGCTCCCAGTGGTTATTCTTCATGGTCTTATACAGATCATATGCCCAGTTATACTTAATGGGGAGAATGTTGAAAAACATCGTCTCTTTTCCATTAATAACACGCTTAGCTTGAAAGGCTGCTTCAGCCTTATCAGCATCGAGATTGAATGTGGATTCTCCGAGTTGGATAGTGGTGATAGCCATGATGATAGGGAAGTGAATGGGTTAAAATGAAAGTGCGGATGAAGTGTATCTGGACATGCTTTTGAGCTGAATTATGCCCCTCCACCAGCGTCGTGATATTTGCCGGAAAAACCTTCGATCGTAAAGGTGAATCTTGCTCATGTTGTGTTCACAAATTATTAACACTACCACATGTTGTGGTTTTAGGCGTTTTCACTTTTTTCATAAAAGTGATTGAAATTGAGCAAATCCTGCAGGGATCTAGGCTCCGAGAGCTGTTCACTGAGCGAGCCCATTTCCGGACTAGTCGCCGAAATAAATTCCATTTTTTTCGCAAGCTGCACAGTGCTTCATTATTTTAAAAAAGGTGCTCCTAGAGGTCCATTCAGACAGAAAAATTGATTCTCATGTGTGAAACAAAAGACACTAAGCCTCTATTTACCGATGTTTTCTTTTTTAAAAAATTCATATAGTATAGATAACTTGATAATCAGGATTATTAAACTACATGGGATCGTTATTACGTGATAAATATTGAATTCAGAGTCTTTTACGCAGAGATCGACGAGCATTTGAAAGGGCTCAGCTCTTTTTTTCAAAAGGCTGCGGGCATTCAGAGCTACAGGGACTTGTCTCTGAGCCATTCTCGACTAGTGAAGGGAGATCGATATGGAAATCACTCTGCTGACGAACGATTCTAATGGGCCGTCCTATTTCACTGAAGCTCAGCTCTCAGAAGATGACTTTAACGGAATGGTCATTACGCCACGTGTGGACGCCTTAAACCTACGCTTCCGTAGAAGTGAGCCTGGATACCTCGCTGACTGGCACGTAGCAGGTGATCCTACCCTCATTGTTGTGCGTCAAGGCACACTGCGTCTTGGCTTAAGAGACGGTTCCACGAAAGACTTTACCTGCGGTGAGCAATTTATCGCTCAAGACGCTCTCGATGAGGCAATCCCCTTCGGGGACCAGCACGGGCATACTGCCGAAGTCATCGGAGATATAGCTCTGCTCGCTGTGCACATCAAACTCGCCAAGCGCGTAGCGACTTAAGGGCAGGATTTTTCAGGAACGAGAGCGAAGACTAGCTCATGTCCTCAGCAGTCACGCTCTGCTGCTCGCGTCGACCGAGGAGGAGAGCCTGCTTACTCACGCGCTCTGGGCGAGCATCGAAGCGGTAAGCATGGCAATTCGGACACGTGACAGCACCAGACCCTACAATTGAATCACAACCTTCACAGACCTGATAGTCGGAAGGATTATCTGCAATCTCGCGAGCTTTCTGCATGCGCTCTGAATCGATCGGTGATTTCACGTAAGTTAGAAATTAGACTTTGAATAACAAAAAAGCGACAGCCTTTTCAGGTGCCGCTTCGAAAATGAATAAGCTTATCGAAATTAAGCTAACGCTTTTTTCATCGCAGTATTTGTGCGGCTCTTAAGATTTGCAGCATTACTCTTGTGAATGATGCCGTTCTTAGCTGCACGATCGACAGCTGAAGAGAACTCAGCGAAAATTGCTAGAGATTCGTCTTTTTGGCCAGCAGTCGCAGCAGTGATCGCCTTCTTACGAAGAGTCTTGATACGGCTAGAAAGAACGCGATTACGCTCTGTGCGGGTCTTCGTTTGGCGAATGCGCTTAAGTGCTGATGGAGTATTGGCCATGTCTAAATAGAAAAGAGAAAAAGCTTAATGATCACCAGAGAGCTAGTGATCGGGGGCGGCAGGCTAGTCGTAGCGATGCTCTTGTCAAGATCAGGAAAGAAAAAAACATCTTTTCTAAAATCAAGTGTTTCAAAGTCAAACTGAGGGCCGTTTTCCCCTATCCAATTGCCATAGGGATAAAATAAAGGAACGCTCCGCTAAGAATGTTCGTTTTTCTCCTAAAATGACTAGTAGCGCCCATATGGTAGGCCTTCTCGCACAATGTGAACATCAGCTCCGACTCCGACGCGCTTATAGAGATCGATCACGTCACGCGACTTCATACGGATGCAGCCATAACTCGCTGGGCGTCCAATTTTACGCTCCTCTGGAGTGCCATGGATGTAAATATAGCGGCCATATGTGTTCCGATTCCATCGGTCGAGTCCTCGCAACCAGAGAATACGTGTCACGATTGGATCACGCCCACGCGCATTTGGCCTGAGAATCTCACCTGTGCGCCTACGGCTTTTAAAAACTGCGCCGGAAGGGGCCCCTCCCCCAATTTTCTTAGCGACCTCCATGCGGCCGAGCGGCGTCCGCTTTGATCCACTTCTGCTGCCTAGGCCGAACTTCGATGTTGAGACCGGATATGTTTTTACGAATTCTCCATCTCTGACGAGCATCATTCGCTGGTCTCTGACGCTTACAATCATCTTACTCCGATGATCGTGCGAGGGGCTTGAGCCGCAGCTAGTGAGGACGAGCGAAAGCCCGAAGAGTAATAGGGAAAAAACAGTCGTCTGACGAAGGGGGCTGGTATCCATTGGCTAATCTTTTACTTCTACAGTCTCGTTCTGAGTCTCTGGGAGGAGACGTAACAGAGAGCTGACAGATGTATAAAAGAAACCAACAGGAAATGGAAGAAGCAAGACAACGGAAAGGAAATCTCCCTTTGTTACCTTATCTACTATGATTGCAGTGAAAAAGAGACCGAATGCAAACTCGATAATTGGATTGATGTTTTTCAAAGCCTTGTAACGCGACTTTTTCCAAGACCCTGCATCTTCCTTCTTCTGATTAATCCCGTATTTCGGTGTGCGGACGAAGCCTGACTCGTGGTTAAAGATCGCCTCCATGACGGCGCGAGCATTATTGATAGACATCCCTATTCCGAGCGCCAAGAGAAGCGGTAGATAGATGATTTCCTTATACCAAGTGCCAGGGCGCAGAGCCAACTGTGAGGTCAGATAGAAGAAGATGACTGATGCCGAAGCGAAGAAGAAGATCGGCAAATTAATCAGAATAAAGCCCCAGCCTTTGAGAGCCGCTGGCTCGACTGCATTCGGTAAGATGAAGCAGAGCGCGATCAAGAGAAGATAGGCAAAGTTCGCCGTGAGATGCACAGTGGCTTCCATTTTGACATAAAAGGGAGCCTTGCTTTTCCAGATAGCTGGAAGGACTTTCTTGCAGACTTGGATAGAGCCCTTTGTCCAACGGTGCTGCTGACTCTTAAAGCCATCCATATCAACCGGAAGCTCTGCAGGAGTCGAAACGCGGTTAATGAAGACGAATCTCCAGCCCTTCAGCTGAGCGCGGTAGCTCAGATCCATATCCTCGGTAAGAGTATCGTGATCCCAGCCACCTGCATCCTCGATGCACTGCTTACGCCACATTCCAGCTGTGCCGTTGAAGGTGAAAAAGCGTCCACTGCGGTTACGCGCCGTTTGCTCCAGCTCTAAATGGCCATCAAGAAAGAGAGCCTGCACACGAGTGAGAAGATTGAAGTCTCGGTTGATGTGCTCCCAGCGCGTCTGAATCATGCCGACCTTTTCATCAGTAAAGTGATGGATCGTTTTCATCAGAACATCTGGATTCGGGACGAAGTCTGCGTCCAAGATGAAAAGAAAATCTCCTTTGGCTGTTTTCGTGCCATTCTCTAGAGCGCCGGCTTTAAAGCCAGTTCTGTCTGTGCGGTGAACGTATTCAGCATCGAATCCTTGATCGACGAGCTTTTGCACTGCTGCGCTAGCGATCTGGATCGTCTCATCAGTCGAGTCATCTAAGACTTGGATTTGTAGCTTATCCTTTGGGTAGTCGAGCTTAGAGACAGACTCCAGAAGACGCTCTGCAACGTATAATTCATTATACATCGGAAGCTGCACTGTGATGACAGGAAGCTCTTCAAACATCTTAAGCGGTTCTGGCTGCTTACGAGAATGCTTTAAATAGAGATAGATAATGGTCAGACGGTGAAAGCCATAACCGGAGAGACCAATGAGAACTGCGATGTAGCAGCTATACCAGAACCATTCCATAACGATAAATTGTAGGATATTTGAGAAAAATGCGTCGTGCGTTTGCGACTATAAACGGGGAGAAAAGCGGGTGCCAACCACTAAGAGTGCAGGCGCAGTGCCTCTTTTCGCACCGATAGTCAAGTGGAGAAGACATATGCGGTGTTCAACCGGTCATTGCAATCACGTAAATTCCGTTCCATTATTTCACTATGATCCTTACATCGAAACAGCTGGCTTTAACGGCATGCCTCGCATTTTTGAGCATTCCGGCGTTGGCTCAGGATAATAAAATCCCCGCTGACCTCATGGACGATCCGCATGTGCGTGAACACCTCGGCGTCAACGAGTTCACAGCTCCATCGATTGAGAAAATCTTCGCTCAGCTCGATGAAATCGGCGCTCTTCCCTTATCAGATGTTCCAAG
>CALFDI010000026.1 GCA_937952875.1 uncultured Verrucomicrobiales bacterium | reverse complement strand
AACACCTCGCGAAACTCTCTAGCTGAGTCTTCGCTCATTTTTCTGGAATCATATGAAACACTGGCATCCAAATTTAATAGATCATAAAAATGATTGCTAGGATCAATGCTCTCTCTATTTCGCAGTAGTTCTTCTCGTTCCTTGAGAGGATGGTAGAGAATCATTCGTTGATAAAATGCTTTATTTTCAGGGTGTCGGTCAGACAAAATCTTTGCCCGTCGTTTTCGTTCCGTCCTTTCCCTCTCGAACGCTTTTATCCCACCTCGCTCTTCCTTCGGTAGGTTATAAAAGAAGAGTTGATCTTCCTCATCTAAATCAAGCGAAACATCCAATAGATCGGGTTCACCATCGAACAACCTATAGGACTTAGGTAACTCTTTCTCTAGTTCATTATAAACTTGAGGCCCATTCTCCAGGCCATTGATACGAATGACGATCACGCCGACGGAAAACGCGATGAGGACGAGAAGGACCAGATTTTTAAACAATGCCCTCTTTCTTCCTTTCAATGCCCCTTGCAAAGCCCTGACATCTCCACCCTCGGAGGCGTAGTAGACCATCTCGGTCATGGCGCGTTTTTCTTCAGCCGTATCACCTACAGCGTCACCGATCTTTTCGTAGGGCGTCATTTCGACTGACGATGATTTTTTCTTCTCAGTGCTGCAATGCTAAATGACAGGGCCAAGATGGCCCTGCTCCGTAGTTCTTGACCTTGTGCTGCCTGATGCTTAGGAAGCCACATGACTTTCGCTGAACTCGGCCTGTCCGAGCACGTTCTCTCTGCGGTTACAGAATCCGGATACGAGAACCCTACTCCCATCCAGGCTCAGGCTATCCCTCTTATTCTAGAAGGGAAAGACGTCATTGGAGCCTCACAGACAGGCACGGGAAAGACTGCTGCTTTCGCCCTCCCATCGCTGTCAAAAATCCAAGCGACGGGAAAACCGCAAATTCTCATCTTAGAACCGACTCGTGAGCTCGCAGATCAGGTAGCGGAGCAGTTCATTCATTATGGAAAGCACACTGGTTGCAAGGTGGCCCTGCTCTACGGCGGTGTCGGCTATGGCAAGCAGGATGAAATGTTAAAAGCTGGTGCAGACATCATCTGTGCCACTCCAGGTCGACTCATTGACCACTTTTTCCGTGGCACACTCCGCCTCGATAATATTCAAATCCTCATCCTAGACGAGGTCGATCGCATGCTCGACATGGGCTTTCTCCCTGCTGTGCGTAAGATTATCAACGTCTGCCCATGGGATGAGCGCCAGACACTCTTCTTCTCGGCCACGATGCCGCCAGCGATTCAGACATTTGCGCAGTGGTGCCTGAAAGACCCTCAATCTGTCGAAATCGCCCGCCGGGCTGTCGCCTCCACAGTGAAGCACGCCTTTTATCCAGTCTCCATGGATCAGCGCGATGACCTCCTGCTCGAGCTACTGAAGCGCACCTCTCACGAGTCTCTCATGATCTTCACCCGCACGCGAAAAGAAGCGGACACTGTGACATCTCTTCTGAAGAGCAATGGCATGCCGAAAGTGGCAGCGATGCACTCAGACATTGCACAAAAAGACCGCATGGCAGCCCTTGCTGGCTTCAAAGACGGGACATACCAGATCCTTGTCGCGACCGATGTGGCTGCACGCGGTATCGACGTCTCGGGCGTGTCTCACGTGATCAACTACCGTGTGCCTGAAAATGCGGAAGACTACGTGCACCGCATCGGCCGAACGGGCCGCGCAGAAGCGGAAGGTGATGCCTTCACACTCCTCTCAGCAGATGAACTTGAGTTCGCAGACAGCATCGAGCGCTTTATCGATCGGAAAGTGAAGCGCGAGAAGCTCGAAAACTTCGACTACATCTACACCGCACTCCTCGATGGGCCTATCAAGCCTGTGAAAAAGAAGCGCCCCCCTGCACCGAAGCGCCGTAGACGCCGCTAGGCCTACGTGCCGATCATCCCTCCCTGTATGAGAATCCTCGCCGTCGATCCAGCCGTTCGGAATACTGGGTATGCCGTGCTAGAGGGCGATCCAAAATCTCAGACAGTGCTCGACTTCGGCGTGATCACTGTCCCACCAAAAATCAAACAATCTGCAGCCCTCTCCGCGGTGAGCACATCGCTGAGCAATCTCATTAAAAAGTGGCAACCAGATGAAGTCGCAGTAGAAGGCATCATCTACGTGCAATCCCACCAAACGGCGATCAGCATGGGAGCCGCCCGCGCTGCTGCCATGATCGCTGGAGCTAGCCACGGACTCAAGGTCTACGAATACGCTCCGCGTAAAGTCAAGAAGGCCGTTGTCGGAAACGGAACGGCTAAGAAAGAGCAGGTTGCCTTTATGATTCGCGCTTTACTAGGTCTAGCAGAGACTCCACCACACGATGCCGCTGACGCACTGGCCATCGGGCTAGCCCATCTCACGGCGAGTGACCCTCTCAAAGCCAGCATTCTCGACCGTCGAGAAGTCTAAGACATGACTCCTATTCCTCACACTTGGTTCACTACTCCACAGGACTACGCAGCCACTCTAGAGCTGCAGGAAGATCACGTCGCTCAACTACGAGAAAAACAAAAAAACGAGCACCTCTATCTGTTAGAGCACTCACCCATTTACACCATCGGCCGCACGCGTGATAAGTCCTCATTGCTGCATCCCGAAGCCCTCCCTCATCCAGTCATCGAGATCTCACGAGGTGGGCAGGCGACCTTTCATGGCCCGGGCCAGCTCGTCGGCTATCCTATCATTGATCTTAATCATCGAAAAAAAGACCTCCATTTATACATTCGCGCCCTTGAGCAGTCACTCATTGATCTCTGCGCAGACTTCTCAGTAAATGCGACACGGCGGGATGGAATGACGGGCGTCTGGGTCGAAAATAGGAAGCTCGCCTCGATCGGAGTCGGCGTCCGGCGCTGGATCACCCTCCATGGATTCGGGATAAATATTACCCGCGAGAGCCTTCCTCCTTTCCTCTCCATCACACCGTGTGGCCTAGATGGGGTCAGCATGACCTGTCTGGAAGGAGAGGCCCAGCGACCACTCACCACATCCGACGTCGCCGCCGCATACATCCCACACTTCCAAAAAGCCATTGCTAGTCTAGGACTCACACCGTGAAAAACTCAGAAAAAGAGTTTGCCATATCCGTCAGAAACGCCACTGTCTTAGCAGGTAAAGGGAATGCACAATTGCTTGCATCCCATAGCGATTTCTTAATCCACCTCACTTTTATTCATTGAGTAAAAGCCTCTCCCGCCACACTGGCTGGACTCTTACTCAATGCGTTCATTCTACAGAGTCACATCTGATCTGATTGAACGATACGATCCCCCTTTGTCCGTATCCGGGCAGACCTTTCACTTTCCCATTCAGAGAAGTGAACACTTTCATATGTGCCTCTCCATCTTGTGAATGGGCACTTTTTGATTCTCCCCTAAATTTATGTCAGATTCGGACTCCGAAGATATCCTCACTCACGCAGATTCTCCAGCTGTAGCGAAAAAAGCTGCAAAGAAGACTGCTAAGAAAGCGGCAAAAAAAACCGCCAAAAAGGCTGCAAAGAAAGCCGCCAAAAAGGCGACGACTAAGAAAGCTGCCGCCAAGAAATCGGCAAAAAAGGCAGCCAAAAAAATCTCTGCTAAGAAGGCTGCTACCAAAAAGGCTGCGAAAGCAGATCCCGCACCTGCGCAGACGGAAGAAAAAGCTCCTTCACCCTCAGAAGACACTCCAACACCTCACGCGGCGGAAGACAGTGAATCAACTCCTAAGATCGGCCGAGTCGCCGGCGGAGGGCGTATCAAGCGCGAGTCTAAACAGAAGAAACGCGAAACCTCATCAACCGAGGAGACTCCATCAGACGCGGACAAAAAACAACCAGCTGATTCAAAAGACAGCCCCGCAGATGACGAGCGTGGCCCACGTAATAAAAAACGAGGACGCCGGAACAATCGACGCAATCGGGATGAGGACTACGTGCCACGTCCAGTTGTGCTAGAAGGACCACCTGTAGAAATCAGTGGCATGCTAGAACTCGCCCCTAAAGGCTTTGGCTTTCTCCGTGTGCCGGAGAAAAACTTCGAGCAAGACCGTAAAGACGTCTTCGTGACTCCAGATTTCGTAAGAAAATACGGCCTCCGCCAAGGTGTCTGGATTAAGGGAATCTCTATGACAGGTCGTAAGGGACCTCAGCTCTCAGAGATCACAAGCGTGAATGATGAGGAAGTGGATATTGCCAAAAAGCACCCACATTTCGACGAGCTAAAAGCCGTCAACCCGAGCCGTCGCATCTCATTCGAGACGACCCAAGAGCGCGCAACAACGCGTATTATGGATATCGTAGCTCCTATTGGCCGTGGCCAGCGCGGACTCATCGTCTCCCCTCCACGTTCGGGTAAGACCACACTCCTCCTGCACGTAGCAGAAGCTCTTCAGGAAAAGTATGAAGAACAAATCCATCTTATTATTTTGCTAGTAGATGAACGACCGGAAGAGGTCACAGAGTTCAAGCGCTCTATGCCAGACGCTGAGATCTACGCTTCATCCAATGATCAAGGGGCAAAGAACCATACACGCATGTCAGAGCTCTGCATCGAACGTGCTAAGCGCCTCGTAGAAGCAGGCAAAGATGTCTTTATTCTCATGGACTCCATCACCCGCCTGGCACGCGCCTACAATAATGCGTCTGGCGGCGGGAAGAAGTCCAAGGGCCGAGGCTATCAGTCAGGAGGTATCGTAGCAGGTGCTCTCGAGATGCCTCGCCGTATCTTCGCAGCTGCACGAGATACCCGCACTGCAGGCTCTCTCACTATTCTCGCCACTGCTCTGATTCAGACGAACTCCAAAGCAGATGAACTCATCTTCCAGGAATTCAAGGGCACTGGAAACATGGAACTCGTTCTCGATCGCCGCATCGCCGAACAGTATCTCTATCCCGCTGTCGATATCTTTAAATCCGGCACCCGCAGAGAAGAACTCCTTTTCGCGCCACACCAGCTTCATAAGATTCATATGATCCGGCGTGGACTCTCAGGACATAAGCCTGCTGAAGCTCTTGAGCGAATGCTTTTCTTCGTGAAAAAATTCCCGAATAACGCGCAAATGCTCCTAGAGATCAAAGGCTAAGGCCCCGCCTAAAGAAGTGAGGCTTTCGCCTCTGGTGCAGCTGCTAATACCAATCAGCTTTATACCTTGCGCGCATTTCTCCCCTCGTCGATGAGGTTCCAGAAATGCTTAGACTCCGCGAGCTGTTCATCTTCTGCAGAGGAGAGCTTCGAGCGGAATAGAAAGTCTGAGAGACCGCCTTTATGCAGCACGCGGTGAACGACGACGTTCTTATCCGCGACTTCGAAGTAAATCCGATAATCGGCTGAGCGGAAGCGATACAGAGTCTTCCCATCTTTCACGATTTTCCCGTAGGACTCATCATCTACGGATTCGAGATCAGCCTCTGTTACTTGGAACTGATCAAAGATGTCCATCTGATCGAGTGTATCGATTTTAGACATCTCAGCCGCGCTGATCTCATTAAAGACTATCTGTAACACGGGGAAAACAGAACACGTTTAAGAAAAATTAACCATATTAAAGTTCGGACGGTTCATCTAAAGGCAGTTACGCCAAATCTTTGACCTCGACCTTCTCCCAGAGGTCTTTAAAGGAGTCGATAAAGACATCGTGCTCTGCACAGACCTGATAGGCATCGTGATCTGCCAATGTCGCGAACTTGATTGATATAGCGTAGGTCCAGGAGTGATCAGTGACAGGGCGTTCTGCTGTTTTCGCAGGAACTGACCAGACTGCTGACTCAATCGAAGAGATCTTCAATAGCTCATCGAGCCCCTTTTCAAACGCTGCACGAGTGCCTGAATCTTGTCTATCGGCCTTCAACCAAAAATACACATGATGTTCCATTCCCTTGACTATCTGGCAACTGCAGGGCAAGCAAGCGGTCTTCCTTGCATGGCGCGAAAAAAACGCCATATTCCCAGCGTAACCACTCCCCCCTCTAACATATCTATTTTATGGCTGACGAAACACTCGCAAAACAAACTTACATGGTCTGTCAGGCCTGTCATGGTCCTAATGGTGAAGGTGTTCCAAATGTAGGGCCCCCTCTCGCTGGCAATCAATGGGTCAATGGCCCTGCTGAGAATCTCATCAAGATCCAGCTCCGCGGTATCCAGGGACCGATCACTCCTAAGGAAGGTGAAGTCTGGAAAGAGTCTCCGATGATGGCTCCTAATGTCTTCTTTAATGATGATCAACTCGCTGCCGTGCTCACTATGATCCGCAGCAGCTGGGGTAATGAGGCTTCTGCAGTTACTCCTGCTGAAGTCGCAGCTCTCCGTAGTGAAGTCGGAAAGCCAATGCTCACAGAAGCAGACCTCATCCCTCTCAAGAAGAAAGTAGAACCAGAAGCTGTGATCGAAATCGTAGAGCCTGCAGCGCCGGAAGGTGAGCCGCCTGCTCCTGATAGCTTCACAGGCCTCTCTGGCAGCATGCTTATCGGTGTCGCCGTCTTCTTTGCAGTGGCTGGCTTAAGCGCTCTCAAGAGCCTTGCGACTCGCAAGTCGTAAGTTTCACGATTTATCAAAGAGCATTTTCTTAAAAGCCCTCTCTGTTTATATTCAGAGAGGGCTTTTTTTCGATATATCAGTTTGATCCTTAAAAAGTAGCGCTATAGTTCGACCTGATGAAACCAACTATCGCTTTTGTAGGAGTCGGCCGCATGGGTGCCAATATGGCCCGTTGCCTGAAGGAT
>CALFDI010000025.1 GCA_937952875.1 uncultured Verrucomicrobiales bacterium | reverse complement strand
AGTAGGAACTGGAGTCCTAACCCGCGAGGAAGACGGTCTGTTAGATCAGCCTGCGCTCGTCCGCCTCGTCAGTGCCTTGGCAGATCTTATGGAGCGTGGTGAGCGCATCGTGCTCGTCTCGTCTGGTGCTGTGGGAGCAGGAGTGTCTGCCTTAGGTCTGACGAAGTATCCTGAAGATGTGGCTGCGAAGCAGGCCTGTGCAGCAGTTGGTCAGGCGCGGCTTATTCAGATTTACGAGTCATTGTTTAATCACTTCGGGAAGAGCGTGGCTCAGCTACTGCTCACGGCGCATGACCTGCAGACTGATGGCCGGCGCCAACGTGTGACTGCGACCGTAGAGCGTCTTTTAGAAAATCCCACCATCGTTCCGATCGTAAACGAGAACGACTGTGTCGCCACATCTGAACTCACAGTAGGAGATAACGATGTCTTATCAGCAAATGTCGCGAGCCTTTTAAATGCCCGCCGCCTCATTCTTCTCACCAGTGTAGATGGGCTGCTTCATCCAGAGACTCAGCAGCTCATCCCACACGTTGAGCGCGTCGCAGATGTGATCAGCTACGCAGGCTCATCGAAGAATAAGTTTAGCATGGGTGGTATGGCGTCTAAGCTAGGAGCTGTTCAACTCGCCCTCGATAGTGGGATAGAAACGATCATCGCACATGGAGAGCACCCAGAGCGTCTAGCAGAGATTGTTTCTGGAAAAGGGCTCTGCACCCGATTTAGTATTTAATAAACCTATGAGCGAGTCCCTCACACCAGAGCAGATCACATCAGCCATCCATGAGATGGGGAGGTTGGCGAAGCGTGCCTCATATGCCTTAGCGACTCTCAGCGCTGATCAGAAAAATGCTATCCTACGCGCCATGGCTGAAGGTCTGCGTGACGCTACTGATTCGATAGTAGCGGCGAATGTGTTAGATATTTCGGCTGGAGAAGAGAACGAGCTGTCTGCTGCCATGCTCGATCGTCTTCGCCTAGACGCTTCTCGCATCGAGGCGATCGCTAGTGGAATCGAGCAAGTTGCCAGTCTCGCAGATCCTGTCGGCGATCTTATATCTGAATGGGATCGGCCAAATGGAATACACATTCAACAAGTTCGCGTGCCTATTGGTGTGATCGGTATCATTTTTGAAAGCCGTCCAAATGTCACAAGTGACGCAGCTGTCCTCTGCCTGAAGTCTGGAAATGCAACGATCTTACGTGGCGGAAAAGAAGCGATTCACTCGAACCGTGCGATCGCACACGCGCTGCAATCTGCCGGCGAGACGGCGGGCCTCCCCGAGGGCGCGATTCAGCTTATTCCATTCACGGATCGTGAGAGCGTCAGTGTTCTCGCTCAGATGGATCAGTTTCTTGATCTTATCATTCCGCGTGGCGGAAAAGGTCTTGTCGAAGCCGTTGTCAGCCAGGCTCGTATGCCAGTGATTAAGCACTACGACGGCATCTGTCATACCTACATCCATCCAGACGCTGATCGTAATATGGCGCGAAAGATCGTCGTCGATGCGAAAACTCAAAAGCCGAGCGTCTGCAATGCCCTTGAAACGCTCCTTGTCCATCAAGACATCGCCGCACAGTTCTTACCAGAGGTCGCTGAAAGTCTGCGCACGAAGAGCGTCGAGATCAGAGGCTGTGAGAGAACTCGCTCACACATAGATGCCATTCCAGCGACAGATGCTGACTGGGACACAGAATATCTCGATACCATTCTGGCGATTAGGGTCGTCGACAGTATCGAAGACGCCATTTCTCATATTAATGCGCATAGCTCACAGCACAGCGAATGCATTATTACGGAAGATTCCTCTGTCGCCTCGCGCTTTATGCGTGAACTGGACAGTGCATGCGTTTTTCACAACGTTTCGACCCGCTTCGCCGATGGAGAAGAGTTCGGCTTTGGGGCAGAAATTGGGATCTCAACTGACAAGCTCCACGCACGCGGCCCGATGGCTCTTAAAGAACTGACGAGCTACCAATACCGAATCACTGGCGACGGACAGACAAAGTCCTGACAGGATCACAACGCCTATTACCTCAGGTCGAGAGGATTTGTGAAAAAGGGGGCTTGCGGTAGTATTTTGGATTTCTTAACTTCCGCTCTAGCTATATCTCAATGACTGAAGACGAAGAACCAAAAGCACCAGACACATTAGGAGGCATGTATGCCGACTACTTTCTGGACTACGCGAGCTACGTTATTCTCGAGCGAGCCGTTCCTCATCTCAATGACGGGCTAAAACCTGTTCAGAGGCGCATTATCCACGCGATGCGTGAAATGGAAGACGGCCGTTACAACAAGGTCGCGAATATCGTAGGAGACACGATGAAGTATCACCCGCACGGTGATGCATCGATCGCAGATGCGATCACGGCTATTGGCCAAAAGGACCTACTTATAGATATGCAGGGGAACTGGGGAAATATCCTCACTGGAGACCCAGCTGCAGCTTCTCGATATATCGAGGCGCGTTTGACGAAGTTCGCCCTCGAAGTGGCCTTTAATCCAAAGACCACAAACTGGACTGTTAGTTACGACAATAGACGGAGAGAGCCCGTTACGCTCCCGATGAAGTTCCCACTCCTTCTCGCTCAAGGGGTAGAAGGAATTGCTGTGGGCCTAGCGTGTAAGATCCTTCCGCACAACTTTATCGAGCTCATCGATGCCTGTATTTCTTCTCTGAGAAAGCAGCCATTTGAAATTTTCCCCGACTTCCCAACAGGAGGCACGATCGATGTCTCTGACTACCGCGGAGGTGTGAGGGGAGGAAAAGTCCGCGTGCGTGCGAAGATCAAAATCGAAAAGGCGCGTCTGCTCCGAATCACGGAAATCCCATTTGGCACGACGACAGGGAGTATTCAGGACTCCATCGTCTCAGCGACTGAAAAGGGGAAGATTAAGATTTCTAAAATCGATGATAACACGGCCGAAGACTGTGATATTCTCGTCCATCTACCGAGTGGCACAGATGCTGAAAATCTCCGTGATGCTCTCTACGCATTCACTGATTGCGAAGTCAGTATCTCTCCTAACTCAGGAGTTATCTATGAAGATAAGCCGCAGTTCCTCCCCGTTAATGAGATCTTAAGAGCGTCTGCTGAAGAGACCAAGGGCTTGCTCAAGTTAGAGCTAGAAATCCTGTTAGGGGAATTAGGCGAAAAGTGGCACTTTAGCTCTTTGGAGAAGATTTTTATCGAAAAGCGCATCTACCGAGACATCGAAGAATGTGAAACGTGGGAGGCTGTGATTGAAGCGATCGATAAAGGCCTGACTCCATATAAAAAGCTGTTTAAGCGAGAGATCACTGAGGAAGACATCGTTCGACTCACCGAGATTCGGATCAAGCGTATTTCAAAGTTCGATAGCTTTAAGGCAGATGAAGTGATCAAAGGGATCGAGGATGGAATCGAGGAAACGAATAAGAATTTAAGAAATCTGACGCGTTACACGATCCGCTACTACGAGAACTTGAAAAAGAAGTATGGCAAAGGCCGTGAGCGCAAAACCGAGATCTCAGAATTCGGAAAAGTGAACCGCGCTCAAGTTGTCGCACTTACTGAGACTCTCTACGTCGACCGCAAGAACGGCTTCGCAGGATGGGGACTGAAGAAGGAAGAGGAACTCACTCGCTGCTCACGCATTGATGATATCCTAGTCTTCCTTCCAGATGGTAAGATGCAGGTGCAGAAGATCTCAGACAAAGCCTTTATCGGAAAGAGACCTCTCTACATCGGGATTTACCGGAAAGACGACCCGCCAGCTGTCTTTTCTATGATTTATCGCGAAGGGCGTGATGGGCCAGTGCTCGCGAAGCGTTTCATGATCGGTGGTGTGACACGTGATAAACTTTACGATTTAACGAAGGGTATCCCAGGCACACGTGTGCTCTATTTCCAGATGCATGCGACTGAGCAGGAAAGTAACGAAAACTCTGTCCTCGTTCATCTCAAAGCTGTCTTGAGACTGAAGAATCTAAGCCGACCATTCCATTTCTCAGATATCGCAATCAAGAGCCGTGGATCGAGAGGGAATATTGTGACAAAACACGCAGTCGATCGAGTGGTCCGTATGCCACGTGATCACGATGAATTCTCACTGGAAAGTTAACATTAAAGACACTTTCTTCGTATTTTGGCACATTTTAACTAAAAGCTGACTCAGAATTTTGCCCTTTTCGGCACTTTCGGCTTATCGGCTGAAGATTTGCACTCTAAAAGCACTAACACGTGACGTATTCCCGATTCTCCCATTCCCGTCGATTCTCCCTCGCTCTCATGCTGAGTGTTGGAGCTATTCTGCCTGCAGTAGCAGATTACCAGGGGTTTAAAAATAACGACTTACCTGCTGCGAAACAGCTATTGATAGCGGGTGATGCCGCATATGAGAAGGAGGATTACAAGGCAGCGACAGAGGCTTTTGGTAAGGCGCTTTCTTTCGCCCCTCCCGGTGGTGGGAATAAGACGATCAATGCTGCTCTGAAACAGCGCTACGCTCAAGCTGCGGTCGAGCATGCGAGAGCACGTATTAAACTAGGTGATTACCCGACTGCGACGTCTCTTCTGGAGACTGTCTTAGCTGACAATATGTTACCGGGATACCTCGATGCACTTACCTTGCAGTCGCAGCTTTTAGATCCGATCCGGACGAATCCAGCACTTACGTTAGAGCATACGCAAGATATCCAGCAGGTGGCATTCGGCTTACGAAAAGGTCATGGCGCTATTGATCTTGGTCGTTTTGACGAGGCGAAGAGCTATTTTGAGGGAGTCTTAAAAATCGATCCTCAGAACCGTGCTGCAAGGCGTGGGATGGAGCGAGCTCTGTTAGAGCGTGGGAAGTATTATGATTCTGCCTATGATCAAACACGGGCTAAGTTACTGAGCCAAGTCGATGCTGGCTGGGAACAGCTTCAAGAGCTCAACACGATCGAGACAGGCCGTCTCGATGTTGACGAGAATCTCGTCATTGATCAGAGCAGCCAACCGATCTTTGTGCTTAAAGAGATCATTCTTCCAAGCCTCGTATTGGAAGATGTGACTCTGGATGATGCGATTAACTTCCTCACAGCTCAAGCAATCGAGCTAGACACGCGTGCTATCCCAGCGAATGAAAAGGGGATTAACTTCGTCATAGAAGGAGGCTCTGAGGTCTTGAACCGGACGCTCAGTCTACGCCTACAGAATGTGCCCATGGAAGCAGCGCTTAATTTCATCACATCTAAGGTGAATGCGAAGTGGGCCGCGACTGATTTTGCCATCCGGATCACTGATAAGGACGTTGATATCGATACTTTGATATCTCGCTCATGGATCGTTCCTCCTGATTTCATTTCGAGAGGATCGATGGGAGCTGAAGAAGACTTAGATCCCTTCGGTGGCGATGATTCGGGCTCAGGCCCGAGACTTTTAACTAAGACTCTCACTGCACGTGAATTTTTAGAAGGGAAAGGCATCTCATTTCCAGACGGAGCATCTGTCTCCTACAGCCCAGGCACAGGTGTGGTGCGGATGAAAAATACGCCCGCTAATATCGACATCGCAGATCAGATCATTCAACTGATTATCCAGGAAGAACCCGTTTCACTGATCGTGCGTGCACGTATCATTCAAGTCAGCGAAGAGACCTTAAATGAGCTAGGTTACGAGACACTTATTGGGGGGAATATTAATAATAGCGCTGGTAATGTGTTTCTGAGTGGCGGAACGATTCCTGGGCAAGCGAATCCTACAAATGGCATATCTCCGATTTCGGGTGGTTTACGCAGTGGCACGCAAGCGATAGTCGATACAGGGATCGAGAGCTTGCTTACAGCAGGTGAGTCAGGGTTTGGTGCCTCATCGACTCCTGCTCCAGGTATCTTGTCAGCTTCTTACGTCGATAATGCATCAGTTGGCTTACTCCTACGTGGCCTTCAGCAAAAGAAAGGCTTCGACATCGCAGCCTCACCTTCCGTCGTCACTCGCCCAGGTCAACGCGCCGTCTTTAGACAGATCCGTGAGTTTATCTACCCGACGGAATATGAGCCACCTGAGATCCCAACATCGACAGGTGGTGGGTTAGGAAATAACGGTCTTGGAGTGGGAGTAGGCCTTGGTTTGTCACAAGGTATTACACCGATCACTCCTTCAACTCCTACAGCATTTGAAATGCGTGAAGTTGGCGTTGTTCTCGAAGCTGAGGGAACAATCTCTGCAGATAGAAATTACATAAACTTAACGATTGTCCCGAGCATTACTGAGTTTGAGGGGTTCGTAAATTATGGAACTCCGATTACGGGAAGCTCGACCACGAATACGTTCGGTGCCTTCAATTTCTTGAATCCGAATTTCCTTTTCAACCCAATTACGTCATCGACTGTTTCAGGCGTCATCACAGATAACCAGATTCTTCAACCCGTGTTCTCAGTAGTCAAAGCGAATACAAGTCTCACGATTGCGAATGGTGGAACGGTTGCGATTGGTGGTCTCCTTTCGTCGCGCAGCCAGCCAGTCGAAGATTCCGTTCCGATCCTTGGAGATCTCCCTCTGATCGGACGTTTCTTTCAGTCTGAAGCTGAACGCACAACGCGTCAGGCAGTTGTTATCTTAGTAAGTGCTGAGGCGGTCGATCCGACTGGTCGTCGCGTTGGGAGTCAGTAGGTTCTTTTAGAGCGAAGAAACATCATGTCGAAAGATAAGTCACGGGATGGAGGAAATGTCCCGCTAGAGGAAATGATGCGCCGTCTCAAAGATGGCGATCAGAAAGATGACCGTCCTGAGCTTGTGACGCGTGAAGATGGCACACAAGCGATTCGTAAAAGGAAAAAGAAACGCCGCTCAAGTCAGCCGCATAAAGAGGAGAAGAAAAAGCGCCAAAGAGCTCTGCTGATTCAGCTCGCGGTTATGATGGTTCTCGTCTTTGCCCTCATCGCAGGTCTGGCCTTCTTCCTCATTAAATATAATCGATCAAGCTATTCGGATGGAATTGCCGCAAAGGTCGCAGCCGTGACTGATACCAATGTTGATTTTGGTCGGTTTACCGTCACACCACTAGGCGTAAAGATTACTAAAGTCGCGCTCGCCGGGAAAGAAACAGATTTTCTCGATAAGCTGACCTTTAACCAGGTAACCGTCGATCGTAGTCTTCCGAGCTTCTTTCTAGGAAGCATGGAAGGGGAGAGCGTATCAGCAGTCACAGGCGACGCTGTATTGAAAATTCCAAAGTCTCGGCAGGCGCCTAGTCCCCGAGAACGACAAGAAGACTTTATTTTTAGGCACTATGAGTGTGCAAATTTCAGTGCTTCATTTGGAGACTCTGTCACATCCCCAGTGAGAATTCTAAACACACGTCTTCTGATGTATGAGAAGACGAACTTAACAGAGTTACGTCTTAATAAGGGATCTCTTAAGGTAAAAGGGTTTGGTGACTATGCGATTAAAAACGGAACTCTCGAAGTGCTAGACGATTCTGTAAATATTGCGGGAATCACTCTAGACGCTCCTACAGGAAAAGGCGAAATCGAGTTATCTGAATCGATTTCTTTAAAATCAGGAGCCCAAAGCGTGCTGGCCGCGAAGTTAGACGACGTCGATTTACGTGATATTCTCTCTAACAATCTCGGCTCTATCTTGATTGGCCAGGTCTCTAGTGACACGGGATCAGTGGAGATTGATCTCGAGTCAGATCAGGCGATTGAATTGATTGTTCCGTTTACATCTCCTACGCTACAACTTGATAGACTACAGTGTATTAGCACGCTTAAGGCGATTCTTCAGATACATGCTGAGCGACCGAGTTTCGAAACTGTTCGTGGGGAAATCCGTCGTAAAGGGCAGCGGACAGACATCTCAAATCTTCATCTTCAAAAGGATAGAGATGTGATCATTTCTGGCAATATGTCAGTCACTGCGAATGGTGGCCTTCTTGGAAAATTAAGCGTTGGTGTGAATCAGAACCGCATTATCG
>CALFDI010000024.1 GCA_937952875.1 uncultured Verrucomicrobiales bacterium | reverse complement strand
GTAAGTAGAGCGACAGGGGATCGGCACAGATATGTGCAACCTGTCAGAAGCGAGCGCTAAGGCATAGAATAGCGGTCTCTAAGAAAGTGCTCCTCTAGAAACGGAGCAAAATGAGGTGATCTACGAAATCTCTCGTGGTGGAGGCAGAGGCGGGCGCTCAGATAGACTTGCACTCGGGATGCTATGCTCCCAGGAAAGGCGTTGAAACTGGCCGTAAACTCGAGGCGCCCGTGTGCGACGTAGTGCGGAGACGAGCACGTCCTTAGCCACAGGTTTTTTCAGATCTTTTTGTGATGGCGAGGGAGAGTCAGGCTCAGGACTCTCTTCGAGTTGTAACTTTTCCGCCGCATGGCAGAAGCCACAGGGGTGATCTCCATCGAAGGTGTTCTCGACTGCTTGAGAGAGAGAGCCTGTCTCTTTGAGCTGTGTCGGAATCATAGTCACCCATCCGATCGTCTGCATAAGAACAGCACCGGCACCGCAGCTCATGAGAATGCCAATAATAATGAGGCACTTAAGGAGACTGCGTGAGAGACTTGTCCATAGACCACCGTTCACAGCGCGTTCGCTTTAGTATTACGATGGTGATTTATCAAGCCTAAGTCATGGTGAGCCTGTATGAATTTAGACCAAGTAGAGTTTCAAAAAAGACGAATAGTGTTTTAACGGCGTCTTGAGATACGTGTCATGAAGCCGTAAAAAAGCCCGATGTTGGATCCATCGGGCTTTGTATGATTCGATCTATCGAAGAATTAGTAGCTTCGTCCCCACATTGCGAGGGTCGATGTCTTCTCTCCTGTGAGGATGCATGCCCCTTCCTTAGCAGGTATGCTGCGCTCCAGAGGGATGCAGCGGATCGTGATCTTGTGCTTCTTGCTCAGCTCTTCTTCCTGCTCACGTGAGCCATTCCATGGAGTGAGTAGCCAGCCAGGATCTTCCGTTCCCCAGTGTGCTTCGAAGGCATCGAGTGAATCGCACTCAGTGATATTTTCATCGCGGAAGGCAGTTGCTTGAGCGAGAAGATTTTCGTGAATATCTTGAAGAGTCTGGCACACGCTTCCGACGACTTCGTCCATCGGTAAAAAGGATTTCTCATTTGCCGGTAGATCTCGTCGACTTAGAGCAACTGTCCCTTTCTCCACATCACGAGGTCCGATTTCAATGCGGATCGGAGCGCCTTTTTTCACCCAGTCCCACTTTTTCACTCCACCGCCGACATCACGTGTATCGATTTTGACTCGGAGAGCTGATCCGAAATACTGCTGACCACGTAACTGCGTAGCGAGTGCGTCTACTGCTCCCATGACAGCCTCGCGGTGTTCATCCTTCGGGATGACTGGGATGATGACTACCTGTTGAGTCGCTACACGTGGTGGGAGCACCAGACCATCGTCATCTGAGTGCGCCATGATAAGCGTGCCGATCAGTCGAGTCGAGACACCCCAGCTTGTCGTGTAGGCATGCTGTTTTTCATTGTCGCGACCCACGAAGCTGATGTCTTGAGCCTTGGAAAAGTTCTGTCCGAGATAGTGCGACGTTCCTGCTTGGATCGCCTTTTTATCCTGCACCATCGCCTCCACAGTCAGCGTCATCTCTGCACCCGGGAAGCGCTCCGCCTCAGTCTTTTCTCCAGGGATCACTGGAATTGCGAGATGATCACGTAGGAAAGTCTCGTAGACATCATGCATCTGCTGTGTCTCGCCGATGGCCTCGGCCTCAGTCTCGTGAGCTGTATGCCCCTCTTGCCAGAGGAACTCTGCCGTGCGGAGGAAGAGGCGTGGACGCATCTCCCAGCGCATCACATTTGCCCACTGATTAATGAGCAGTGGCAGATCTCGATAAGAATTCGTCCAGCGGGAAAAGGCTGCCCCGATGATCGTCTCAGACGTCGGGCGTATCACATATGGCTCCGTCAGTTTGCCTGATGGAATCATCCGAGTTTTTCCTGTTTCAGGATCTTTCTCCGCCTCTAGACGGTGGTGAGTGACGACCGCACACTCTGTCGCGAAGCCTTCTGCATGTTCCGCCTCTTTTTCTAAATAGGCCAGAGGGATGAGCAGAGGAAAGTAAGCATTTTCGTGCCCTGTTTCCTTAAAATAAACGTCCATCTGCTGCTGAATCAGCTCCCAGATCCCGTAGCCCCACGGCTTAATGACCATGCAGCCGCGTGTCTCCGAGTTCTCGGCGAGGTCGGCAGCTTTGATCACTTGCTGATACCACTCTGGAAAATCTTCAGAGCGGGTCGGGGAAATCGCATTCTTAGGTGGCTTGGCCATGCGCGTGGTTTACGCGGTCTAGACGCAGGTGACTAGGGCTTTTTTCTAAGAATACGGATCTTTGGGTGGCCCTTTTTTGTCTTGGAGGTGACGTAAAGAAGAGGTCGAGATATACATCCAATTAAAACGCTAGAAAATCCGAACGCTAGAAAAGTGCCAAGACTAAACTCAAAAGGAAGCGGATTTTCTGTGAAGAGATGCATAGCTAGAAACACAAACATCAAGAGAACAAAGACCAAAAGTCCTGACAGCCGCTTACCTCGCAAATACTCACATTTTGAAATAGAAAATTTTAAAGCAGAACTGTTAGTAGGTGAATAGAAAAATGTATTCCTTATCAAGCTTGCACAAATTGCAGAAAGAGGCATTAGAAGGGCAGCCCAAATCCCTAATCTAGGAAAAAGTGTTATGGTTCCAAATGCTACTATCACGATAACGGCAATTTCAGTAAGCAAACGGAAAAGAGAAGAGAAGCGAGAGATTACGCGAACTTCTCGACGTAAATTCTCCCTAGAACCACTTATCAAGCAAACGTGCGGGAGTTCGACTACAGATGTCTCAAGTATAAGTGTGTTGCTGTTTTCGGTCAGCTCGTTCAGAGGTTTGTCACAAGATGTCATCGTATAGCTCAGCAAGAGAATATAGAATTACGTCGACGTTTCAATCACCATCCTAGGATAAAAACATAGGCACGAATGCAAAGGTGGAGACTCGATCGAAGAATACAGAATAACAGCTGTGTCAGTCAGTATGAAAAAAGGCGAGAGAAAGATCTTGCCATATCCGCAAGTCACTCCTAGGTTGCCGCCCTCGTCACGAAAGTGACGCTCCAAACAAATCGCGGGATGGAGCAGCCCGGTAGCTCGTCAGGCTCATA
>CALFDI010000023.1 GCA_937952875.1 uncultured Verrucomicrobiales bacterium | reverse complement strand
TCGGGCAGACGATCCAGTTTTTTCCGTCGTGCTGGACCTGTTGCGCCTCACCGGACTGCCCCATGATGACCTTACGCAGATCAGCAGGCACAGCCGTGACTTTACTGCCAGCACTCGCACCGAGTAGACGGACATTTCCATCGGCACCCGGCTGTAAGATAAGACAGAAGTCGAGCTTCCAGTCATCTGACAGTGCTTCTGTTAGCCCATTCCAGAATGCTTGTGGCTCAACGCCAGGCTGGAGAAGATCGTGAATATTCATACTCTAGTATTAAGGGAGTTTGAGCTTCACGCGGACACCTGGCTTAATACCAGCTGTGCTATTATCGAACTCAAAGCGAACACGGAAGAGCCCACTACGAGAATCCAACTGAGGATCGATAAAGGTCAATTTAGCCTTACCACCGGTTACGCTTTTCATTTCAGGGAAACTGACATCAGCGACCATACCTTCTGTGAGACTTTCTAAATTAGCTGTCGAAAGAAAGAACACGAGTTTCAACTTAGAGGCATCTATGATTTCGAAGAGCGGCTCAACTCGCCCAATCGCCTCACCTGGATCTTTCAAACGATAAACTATTGTGCCAGCAGTAGGAGCTTTGATTGTCCGCTGATCCACAGCAAGTTGTGCGATTTCCGACTCGACCTTTAAGCGATTCAGCTCCGCCTCTTTCTCTAATAAATTAGACTTACTCTGGATCTTCTTAGCGAATAACTGTCGTGCCGTTGTCGCATCAGCTTCAGCCTTCACGATCATTTGCTCGAGTCGCTTCACTTCTAACTGCTCCCGCGTTGAAAAGAGCCGGCAGAGAGTTGCCCCAGCTGCTACGACGTCTCCTTCTTTTACAGAAACGGACTCGACGATCTCTTCGACGGGAGAACTAATAGTAATACGCTCTTGCGGCTGAGATGTGCCCTCTACCCATGTCTCAGCAGAGACTGAGAGGCTGGAGAGCATGCAGAGGAGAGAAAATGTCGCTCTTATCATAAAGTATGGGAGTGTAAGTTTTTTGTGAGGACGTTTTACTTATCGCCTTTGTTCAGACTGATGAGGGCTTCGACTTCTTTAGGAGAGATCCCGAGTTGATCAAATATCTGACCAGAAGCTAACCACACAGCAATGATAGCTTTACTCCGCTGGGCTTCGCTCGAAACGAGATTAATACGAGCATCACCGAGAATCTGCTGCTGTTCGACGACTCGGTAAAAGTCTCCCCAGCCTTCTTGGTTCAGTTGATCCTCCTGATCGAGTCTCTCCTGAGCAAGCTCTACCGCCTTCTTCGCTGTCTTGATTCTCTGCTCCGCAGCATCGACTCTACTGTATGCCGTATCGACTTCTAAAGAAATGATCCGGCGTGCCTTTGATAACTCTAACTGGGCCTGTCGTAGTTGCCCCTTCGCCGCTGTGACACCTGCATCTGCGCCTGATCCATCCAGAGCCATTTTAAAATTCAGACCGATAGACCATTCTGTCCCCTGCTTATTCGCAGCCTCGCTAAAGACGGAATCCGCTGACTCATCTAGACCATAGACTCCTGCTGTCCCTGTAAGGTTCAATGTTGCCTTAGACGCATCTTTTGCACGGAGCACATTGAGCTTCGCTGTCTCTACAACGTGATTATAGTAGACGATGTCTAAACGACGAGTCTGTCCGTATGAAATGAGTTCTCTCTTATCATTCAACGCTGCCGGAGAATAGAACGCTGTCGACGGTTCGAAACGTGTGGTGCCATCTAAATCTGGCCCACGATCAATCAATGCAAACAGTGCATTTAAACGCTCAATCTTATCCGATGTCGCCGTGATGTAACCGTCTTGGCGCTGATACAGTGCTAGCTCAGCAGTCGTGACGTCTGTCTCAACACCCTCGCCACTCTCGAGGAGTTCGCGGTTGCGCTGAATCATGCTCTCAGCGAGTGAGATGTTAGATTGGTGCACCTCGAGCGCTTTCTCTGCAGCGATGACATCCGTGTATCTGCTCGCTACCTCTGCTACTAAGTTCATCGCTTTTACGCGAGTGAGGACTTCTGATGCAGCGACTCTTTCTTTTGCGATTTTTAATGCTGCGAGATTCGCCTTTTTACCAAAGCCTTTCAGGAGAGGCTGCGTCAGGGTGATTCCTGTAAATGTCTCGTATTCTGGAGTGAAGAGAGAGTTCGCAGATGTGCGGTTCAGCGTATTTGATAGACGTGAGAAGCGTGACCCAAATTCGAGCGTCGTTCCGGTCGAATATTTCTTTTTTAATCCGAAACGTGCCGTGAAATTCTCATCCACAAAGATTCGAGCTGTATTTCCTGGCAGCTGGACACCTCCAACAGCTGTGAATTCACGTGTGTTTTGTGGTTTTGATCGATCTTCATATCGCGCCAAGGCCTCTAGCCCCCAGCCAAACTCAGATACCTCGCGGATCACCTGTGCTTTATTTATATCAACTGTGATCCTCTCAGAGATCAACTCAGGATTTAATTTGAGAGCTCGACGGACGGATGAGTGAAGGCTCAGATACTCAACGGGTTCCGCAACAAGGGAAGAAGCGAACGCAAAGCAGAGACCAGTAACGCCCAAAGGCAGTAAAGGGAAATTCATAAACAGGATATAATGTGCAGGAAAACAAATCTAACACGTGTGAGAGCTTTTTATTCTCAAAAACGAGTAGACCTGCCGCGTATTATTCCATATTTTTTTAAATATAAAGCATTTTTGTTAGTATTTATTTAGAATAAATATTTCTGAGTTAACTTTTTCATACACAGCCAAGTGTTTTAGCGAGACATGCGTCCTGCATCCCGTCTTGCGCGTTGAAAATTCCAGTGCATAAGTGAATCCGTGCCAGCTCAAATGCCTGTGCCCTCTCCTACAGAATCCTCTCTCGAGGCCGTTCTTTCGTGCCCAGAACTCGCCTCCATAGCCTCAGCACTTCCGCTCCCTCAGCACTTGAATCAGGTAGCAGAACCAGCCTGGGCCTTTCTCACTGCAGCCTTTGCTAGATATTGGCAGTCGCATCATTCCTCTCCATGTCTCTGGGTCACATGCAGCCATCCTCGCCTGCGTGAGCGCCTAACAGCAGAGATGTCACTCTGGCAGCAGACGGCATACTCGCTCCCTCTAACATCTGACGCGACTGATGAAGAAGGACTCCCAGTCGATCCCGAATCAGCAGCTGAACGCCTCGCTATTATAGAAAAAATTAGCTCTCCAGAAGAGCGACCTCTCATCGTCATTCTAGACGCTGACTCGCTCAATGACCTCGTCCCATCGCAAACCGCGCTCGGTTCTGCAGCGATGGCTTTAGAACTCGGCCAAGAACTCGAGATGAACGAGCTAGTTCACCTGCTAAGTGAAGCTGGATTCGAGCGACAGCCTCACGTCTTCGGCCGTGGTCAGTATGCGGTGCGAGGCGGTATCATCGATGTCTTTTCATGGCAGGCAGAACTGCCACTCCGCATCGAGTTCTTTGACACAGAGATTGATTCCCTGCGCGAATTTGATGTCGACTCACAAGTCTCGCAGAGGAAGATCACTAAGGCTCGACTCCTTCTAACAGAGCCGCAGGGCGAACAGCCCTTGGGCGACCTCATCGCGGAACAGGATCTACACATTCATCTCGGTGGAGATCTCCCTCCCGGCGCCCACCTTCATATTGAAGAAGATCTTCATGAAGTCGCGTCCGATGAAAAAAGCTCTCTCCTTTTTACGCCTAGCCCATTTGGGACCTTCGAGGCTGGAGACTTTGTCCTACAGGAAAGCCGACGCGACTCAGTCTTTCAACAATTAGCGGACTGGGCTGACAACGGTTGGCACGTTCACCTCACCTTCGCTAACAAAGGCGAATCAGATCGCTTCACCGAACTCGCCCCGGACAAATTACTAAAAAGACCAGAAATCCATAGCGTGCGTGGAGAACTCATGCAGGGCTTCATCTTTCGCGAGGGAAAAACCGCGTGGCTCTCGACAGCTGAACTCTTCGGCAGGTATCAGCAGCCCGGCACACGACGACAGAGAGCACAGACCGCCCCACAAAGGCGTGCTCAGACCGCCGTAGAAGAAATCAATGAAGGCGATCTCGTGGTGCATGCTGAATATGGCATAGGCCGATTCCAGGGAATCGAGAAAGATGAAGACGGCGAGGAGGAAATCACGATCGAATACAGAGACGGAGCTCTCCTCAGTGTCCCCATCGATCAATCTCACCTCATGGCTCGCTACGTGGGCATAGGTGGAAAAGCTCCAAAGCTCAATAAGCTCGGAGACGCAGCCTGGAATAAAACGCGTGCTGCAGCGAATAAGTCCGTCCAAGACTACGCAGCCCAGTTATTACGCTTACAGGCTGAAAGGCAGAGTGGAAATGGCTACGCCCACGCGCCTGATAACCAGTGGATGTTCGAGTTCGAGCACTCCTTTCATTTCACAGAGACACCAGATCAAAGACGCGCCATTGACGACACAAAGCGCGACATGGAATCCACGCGCTCTATGGATAGACTCGTCTGCGGTGACGTCGGGTTCGGTAAGACTGAAGTCGCCATACGAGCCGCATTTAAGGCAGCCACAGGGGGGAAGCAGGTCGCTATCCTCGCACCTACTACGGTTCTCGCAGAACAGCACTGGCGCACCTTCAGGCAGCGCATGAGTGACTATCCGCTAAAGATCGAGTTACTCAATCGATTCCGCACAGCAGCCGAGACGCGCAAAACACTAGAAGGCCTAGCCAATGGATCAGTCGATATCATCATCGGCACTCACCGCCTCATTTCGAAGGACGTGGAGTATAAGAACCTCGGCCTCGCCATCATCGATGAAGAGCAGCGCTTCGGCGTGAAGCATAAAGAGCGATTCAAGGAAATGTTCCGTAACATCGACATGCTCACGCTCTCTGCCACGCCGATCCCACGCACACTTTATCTCTCACTGATGGGCGCGCGCGATATGAGCACCATCGACACAGCTCCGCCAAATAGAGTGCCCGTCCGCACATCTATCCAGCCCTATCATCAGAAGACGATCAAGGAAGCCATCGAGCGCGAGCTCAAACGTGGCGGCCAAGTCTTCTTCCTTCATAATAGGGTGAAAACCATCGAAGCAGAAGCGAAGAAGCTACAAGCCCTCGTCCCTCACGCTAAGATCGTCATAGGCCACGGCCAGATGGAAAAAGACGAACTCGAAGATGTCATGCACGAATTCATCGAAGGGAATGCCGACATCCTCTTAGCCACCACCATCATCGAGAGCGGGATCGACATCCCAAATGCCAACACCATCATCATCGACCGTGCAGACCGATTCGGCCTAGCAGATCTCTACCAGCTCCGTGGACGAGTCGGTCGTGCCGGCCAGCAAGCCTACGCCATCCTCCTCCTACCGAATGACATGACCACCCAAGGCGATGCCAGAAAGCGGATCAATGCCATACGCGACTACACAGCTCTCGGCTCCGGCTTTAAGATCGCCATGCGAGATCTCGAAATCCGTGGTGCGGGAAATCTCCTAGGAACGAAGCAATCAGGCCACATCGCCGCCATCGGATTCGACCTCTACTGCCAGCTCTTGCGCCAATCTGTCGATATCCTCAGCGGCAAGCGTATCACAGCACGCGTCGATGTTACTTTACGTGCGGACTTTCTCAGCTTCAGCGAGGCAGATTACCAGAGAAGCAGTAAAAACGACACACTTCCCGCATTCATCCCCTCCAGCTATATGTCAGAGGCCCGGCTACGCATCACTGCGTATAAGCAGCTTGCCCAGCTAGCATCTCTCAAAGAACTCCGCGCACTCGCAGAGACATGGACAGACCGCTTCGGGAAGCTACCTAAAGAAGTCGATCACCTTCTCCTCGCCACAGAGCTTAAGATACTCGCCGCTGATGCACTCATCAGCAGTATAGAGATCAGCGCTCAGCGCCTCATGCTAAAGCGTAATGGGAACTTCATCCAGATCGACGGCGGCCGATTCCCCCGCCTCCAACACACAAAACCCCTCCGTAAACTCAAAGAAGCCCGCGACTTACTCGCACAGATTTAAAAAAAATCCGAACAAGCCACACTTCTGGTATCGCTCCTGCATTCGACATAGGTCATTTTTCCCTACTTGTATTCGCTAAAGACAGCTGTCACAGCTAGACAAGACATACACCAGAGCCCCTTCTCCCACTGATTCTTCACATGACGTTTCCTCGCCTCTTTCTCATATTCATCGCCACTGTAGGCCTCTCCCACGCTGCTATCGAAGTCAACGGCATCGCTGCCATCGCTAATGGAAAAGTCATCACAAAACGTGAAGTTGCATTCCAGCTAGCCCCACTGCTGGCCCAGCTCCAGGCCCGCTTCCCACGCCGTGGTCCTATTTTTCAGAGAGAAATGAAGAAAGCTCAAGATCAGATCCTCCAGGAACTCATCGATCGCGAACTCATCCTAACTGAATTTAAAAATAAGCTCGGAGGCAGACTCCCCAAGGAAGCCATCGAGAACGAAATCAAACGTCAAATTCGCGACCTCTACAACGGCAGCGAAAAGGAATTTCTTGCCCAGCTCAAAAAGCTCGGAATGGCACGCTCGAAATACGCAGAACTCACACGCAAAAAGCTCATCGTTCAAGCCATGCGTGCACAACAGTTCAACGACGCCGCACCACCTACTCCCGGCGAAGTCCAGAGCGAGTATAGCAAAATCAAACGCGAATTCCGCGACATCACAAAAGACAAGATCACCTACGAAAAGATCTATATCCCAAAGGCCCTCCCAGATCAAATCGTCCTCCCCGAGGACCAGCTCACACTCGCAGAGAATATCGCCACCCAGCTGAAAAACGGAGGTGATTTTGCTAAACTCGCCACAGAGCACTCCACAGACGCCTTTGCCGATAAGGGAGGAAAGTGGCCAGAAACTCCACGAACAGACCTCTCTCCAGAATTCGCCACCATCATCTTTAACGAGCCGAAGAACTCCATCATTGGGCCCCTCGAAGATAAGTTCGGCTTCACCATCGTCCGCACACTCAGCACCGTCGACGGCCCTGCCCCTCCCCTCACAGAAGTCAAAAAAGTCGTCGAATCACGCATTCAAAAGCAGAAGAACAGTGCCGCCTACGAAAAGTGGATCACCCGCATCCGC
>CALFDI010000022.1 GCA_937952875.1 uncultured Verrucomicrobiales bacterium | reverse complement strand
CACCGAACTCCGCCTGACTGCAGATCCATTCCCTGCAGACAATTAGATCTTATACTGTTAGCTTAGTATATGCTTCACAACTCCACCGTGAACATCCGTCAAACGGAAGCGACGACCTTGGAATTTGTGTGACAGCTTCGTGTGATCTATTCCCATCAGATGGAGAATAGTGGCCTGTAGATCATGCACATGAATCGCGTCTTTATGATAATGATGCTTATCTGCATGCACGGGATTTCCATCAGCATCGACGATGTTGGCTGAATACTTATCTGTGTGCCCTACTGTGATTCCGGGCTTAATACCACCTCCAGCCATCCACATAGAGAAACAATTCTTATAATGATCACGTCCGTAATTGGTCTTAGTCAGCTGCCCTTGAGAGAAAGGAGTTCTACCAAACTCACCACCCCAGATCACGAGCGTATCTTCAAGTAAGCCGCGCTGTTTCAGATCCATCACAAGTGCAGCAGATCCTCTATCAGTTAAGTCCGTGCACCCTTTAATCTTAGCAGGCAGTTTACCATGATTATCCCAGCCCTGATGATACAGCTGTATAAACTGAACACCTCGCTCTGCTAAGCGGCGAGCTTGAAGACAGTTCGCCGCATAAGTGCCAGGAGTCTTAGCACTCTCGCCGTATAGATCCCATGTCGATTGTGGCTCGTCAGAAGTATCAGACACTTCTGGCACGGAGGCCTGCATGCGATACGCCATTTCATATTGAGAAATGCGTGATTCGATCTGCGGGTCTAACTCTTTTTCAAAAGCATTCCTGTTCAGAGCATTAAGCTTATCTAACAAAGCACGCCTTCCAGATCCACAGACACCATCAGGATTCGAGAGATACAAAATACGATCTTCTCCGGAGAGGAACTTGACTCCTTGATGTCTCGAATCGAGAAACCCAGAGCCCCACAAGCGAGAATAAAGCGGCTGCCCTGATCCATCTTTACTCACCATAACAATGAAGTTAGGAAGGTCTGCATTATCAGTCCCTAGACCATACGATAACCATGAACCCATAGACGGGCGTCCAGCTATCTGATTACCTGTCTGAATAAATGTGATCGCTGGATCGTGATTCACAGCATCCGTATAGACATTCTTCATGATGCAGATGTCATCTGCTATCTTATGATGCCACGGGATAATTTCACTCATCTCCTGACCTGACTCACCATAGCGATCAAAGTTATAAGCTGAACCAGCCATCGGAATGGATGATTGGTTCGATGACATTCCTGTCGTCTCGACTTTGATATCAAGCTGCTCCCCGTGATGTTCCCTAAGATGAGGCTTATAATCAAACAGCTCGTGCTGAGATGGTCCACCTGACTGGAAAAGGTAAATGACTCGCTTAGCCTTCGGTGCGAATCCACTGCCGCCTAAGACACCGCTTGATCCATTTTGGTCTTTCCCCTGTGCCAGCATGGATGCCAATGCCATACCACCGATACCAGTGGCAGACTTCTTAAAAAAGTGGCGCCTATTGACGGCGAATGGGTCGAGAGGAGGGTAATGTAAACTCATAAATACTAGATATTTAGCGTTTATAAACAGCGGCGTCGCTATTGTAGATGGCTTGGCAGGTAACAGTCATGGCTGCGATATCGATTACATCGAGATCAGATGGCACTTTCACAACTCCAAGTTTTACAAATTGCTTGGCATTCTTGGGTCTTTCTTTGAAATACTCGCGTTGCTCTGTAAAAATCTCTTGCAGGATTTTTATCTCATTCTCATCAGGATCGGCGCTGGTCGCTCTTTTCCAAGCTAAGCGGAGCCTCTCTTCATTATTGCCTTTAGTCTTAAGAACGTCTGTCGCGAGAGCTCTTGCAGCTTCGATAAAGTGGCGATCATTGAGTAGCACGAGAGACTGTGCAGGGCTATTCGTGCGTATGCGCTCCACGCTACAAACCTCAAGTGACGGCTTATCGAAGATTGTCATATTAGCCTGCGGCGTCGTTCTCCTCCAATAGGAATAAACTGAGCGTCTATGCACATTATGAGTATTATCCGTTTTCCGGCGCTTCGGTGCGTAGGGATGAACAGGTGCTCCGCCTTTATACTCACGCAGCAAGCCGGAGCTTGCCAGCACACCGTCTCGTAATTCTTCCGCACTTAGGCGGTAAGCAGGACCACGAGATAGCAAATCATTATTAAGGTCTTTTTTTGCTAACTCAGCGGTCATTTTTGAACTCTGGCGGAAAGTCGCAGAAAGGACCATTTTCTTTACGAGATCTTTAGTGCTCCATCCTCCATTGATGAAGTCACGGCATAACCAATCAAGAAGTTCAGGATGAGTTGGTAAATCTCCTTGGAGGCCAAAATTCTCAGACGTTCCTACAAGCCCATCACCGAACATATGCTGCCAGATTCGATTCACGTAAACGCGAGATGTGAGAGGATGATTCGGCTGAGTCATCCATTGCGCTAGACCAAGGCGATTCTTTGGAGTGCCTTCAGCGAACTCAGGGACCTTGTTCAGCAACTCCACTGTGCCTTCTCGCACTAGATTCTTGCTGCGCTCCATGGTTTCGGCTTGACCACCAGAATCGATGGCCCAGT
>CALFDI010000021.1 GCA_937952875.1 uncultured Verrucomicrobiales bacterium | reverse complement strand
TTCTATGCGTTCTTTTATTCTAAATAGTGTAATTCTCGGTCTTTTTGGAGTTCTCGTGAGTTGTTCCGGCACTTCAAAGCCGGGACCTTTGACAAGCACTCCTCCTAAAAAACAAATTGCTTTAGCTAAAGAAGCAACGTGGGGTGGAGGGTTACTCAAAAAGTATATTTTTCCAACTGGTGTTTACACTGCAACCGAAGAAAACGAAAAAGGTTTTTACTACAGCGCGCCTAAAAGCATCACTGTTAAAGACTTTCCTCTGACTTACGGTGGAACAGGTGGTCTTTACTGGGAAAAAGGAACTCCAACTCCTTCTAAAGTTTATGTTAAAACTCTGGGGCAACATGTGCTGCTCAAACCTAAGACGCCTCTTTCTACTCAATAACAACAACTCACACTAAACATTAATTCGATGAAATTATTTCTGAATACATTTACTGCATTTTTCATGGTCGGAGCTATTAGCTGCTCTTCCATCGTGAGTAAATCGACATACCCTGTCGTAGTTAAGTCTGCTCCTTCAGGTCTTAAGTATTCTATTAAGAATAAAGCAGGAAGTGTGGTTTCTACAGGGCGCACTCCATCTACAGTCAGCTTAAATGCAAAAGCTGGTTTCTTTAAAGCAGCCAAGTATCAAATCGATATTCTTGAAGGATCTCGCACAGTCGGCTCTACAGAGCTAACTGCGACTATTGATGGCTGGTATCTCGGTAACATTCTATTTGGTGGATTAATTGGACTTTTAATTGTTGATCCTGCTACTGGTAATATGTGGGCTCTTCCTGATGAAGTCACAGTTCACAAAAATACTTTGGCTTCCACTGATGCGCCGCAACTTAATGTTGCATTACTTTCAAGTCTCACTGAGCAGCAACGCCAAAAACTTGTAAAAATTAAATCTCGTTAATCTAGATTTTTAAACTTTCGCTTAGCTTCTTTCATATAAATTTTCCCATGAGTAACCAAGGAACCATCGTCCAGATCATCGGCGCCGTCGTCGATGCCGACTTCTCGCAGTCCACTACACTTCCTGCGATTTTCAACGCGATCGAGATCAATTATGAGCTCAATGGCAAGCCAACGACACTGACTCTCGAAGTGCAGCAGCACCTCGGTGATGGCTGGGTCCGTGCAGTCGCAATGTCCACGACAGATGGTCTCAAGCGTGGGATGACTCTCACTGACACAGGCGGTCCTATTACTGTTCCAGTCGGTGCTCAGGTGCTTGGTCGTATCTTTAATGTCACTGGTGACCTCGTAGATGAGAATAAAGATCTCGAAGATGCAACAAAGCGTGCGGCGATTCACCGCGCAGCTCCGACTCTCACAGAGCAGTCAGCATCAGCAGAAGTTCTTGCGACTGGTATCAAGGTCATCGACCTCGTTTGCCCATTCCTTAAGGGCGGTAAAGTCGGTGCCTTCGGTGGTGCAGGTGTTGGTAAGACAGTTGTTATCATGGAGCTCATCAATAACATCGCGAAAGCACACGGTGGTTACTCCGTCTTCGCTGGTGTCGGTGAGCGCACACGTGAGGGTAATGACCTCTACTGGGAAATGATCGAGTCATCTGTTATCCAGACAGAGAAAGATGAGAATGGTCATCCTAAACTCAACGAGAATGGAACTCCTGTCATCGCTGACGGATCAAAGGTTGCTCTCGTATACGGTCAGATGAACGAGCCTCCAGGTGCACGTCTCCGTGTTGCTCTTTCAGCTCTGACTATGGCTGAGTATTTCCGTGATGAAGAAGGACAGGACGTTCTCCTCTTCGTTGACAATATTTTCCGTTTCTCTCAGGCAGGTTCTGAGGTTTCTGCGCTTCTCGGCCGGACACCATCTGCTGTGGGTTATCAGCCGACTCTTTCCGAAGAAATGGCTGGCCTCCAGGAGCGAATCACCTCGACTAACAAGGGATCGATTACCTCTCTTCAGGCTGTTTATGTCCCTGCGGATGACTTGACTGACCCAGCGCCTGCTAACACATTCGCTCACCTTGACGCGACTGTTGTTCTTGAGCGTTCACTTGCTGAGCTTGGTCTTTTCCCTGCGGTTGATCCACTTTCATCAGTCTCTAAGGCACTTGCTCCAGAGATCGTTGGTGAAGAGCACTACCGTGTAGCTCGTGGCGTGCAGTCTGTTCTTCAGCGTTACAAAGATCTTCAGGATATCATCGCTATTCTCGGAATGGACGAGCTGTCTGATGACGATAAGATGACTGTTTTCCGTGCGCGTAAGATTCAGCGTTTCCTCACGCAGCCATTCCACGTTGCTGAGATCTTCACAAACGTTCCTGGTGTTCTTTGTCCGATCGAAGATACCGTTAAAGGCTTTGCTGAAATTCTTGCAGGTGAGTGGGATGACGTCCCTGAGTCCAACTTCTACATGAAGGGCGCGATCAGCACAGTATCACGCGACTAATTTTCGATCATTCGTTTTTAAGTGAGAGGGGTGAAGAGCAATGTTCTTACCTAGTCACTTAAGACCTTAATTCACTTTCACATCTCCTATGCTCCATCTCGAAATTGTTACACCAGAGAAGAAAGTCTTTTCTGACAAAGTCCAAGATGTCTATCTCCCTGGTGAAGACGGTGAGATGGGTATCCTCGAGTTGCACGCAGCCTTAGTCACATCTCTCAAGCCTGGTGAACTTCGCTATAAGCAAGACGGCCAGGTGACTGAGTTGGCGATTGGCACTGGTTTTGCGGAAGTAACTCAGGAAAAAGTCGTCGTCCTCACTGACTTAGCGAAAGATGCGGGTAGCATTGACGAAGACGTTGTGAAGAAAGCTCTCGAGGCAGCTGAAAAAGCGCTTGAGACAATTGATTACACTGACGTCGAAGAGCGCCGCTTCCAGCAAGCTATCATCGAACGCTCAATCGCTCAGATGCAGCTCAAAGCTCGTCGCGGTAAGTAAAGCTCACAACTATCTCTTAGATATTTTATAGGTGCACCCGGAAGAGTGCACCAATCCCTTAACATAAGCCCCGCCGGAGACATTCAGCGGGGCTTTTTCGTGCAAAGGCGCAAAGGAGTCGCGGCGCCCCCGCCGCTTATCAACCCCAGCAAAAAAAATCACATATCCTAAAAGATATACCAAAAGAAAACACAAATCACTTATCTAGATAAGTCCAGTCCTCCTCAAATCCAGCTATCAAAGGCGTCACAGTCAAATCAGCAACATTGCCAGAAAAGGTCTAAATCATATCTTTCTAGTAGTAAAAAAAGTCGCGCTCTAGCCCTGAGGGATTTTCCTCTTGCTACGCAGGCGTAAAACAAACAATTATTCCTCAATCTTTTTGAACGCATCTTCAATTTTAGCGAAACACTGTTCACCGTTTCCGAACGCAAAGCTTCTTTAGTTTGATGCTCATCATTGAGAAAACACACGTTCAGGCACAAACATCATCATGCACAAAACAACGCACATTGTATTGAGCTTCATCGCAGGAGTTATTGTCACTGCTTGTGCCTTCGTTGTCACGAATTCTCATTCTAAAAGCGAGTCTGAAAAATCGAACGACTCGGCCCCTGGAGTGGTAGCCAACACCTCTCACCATTCCAAATCATCGAGACGCCCATCCAGCAGCACGTCTTCTGGCGGCGCAATAGCAACAGAGAGCGCAGTCACAGGTCAATTCGAGTTAGAAGTCGATATCAGGCGAGTTTCAAA
>CALFDI010000020.1 GCA_937952875.1 uncultured Verrucomicrobiales bacterium | reverse complement strand
GGAGTGGTAGGGAGTGGTAGGGAGTGGTAGGGAGTGGTAGGGAGTGGTTATTGGTTATTGGTTATTGTGAGAGCTAGGGTGCAATGAGTTTCCTAGCGACGACAGTTATGCAAATGGTCCTGGAGGGACCAATGATCCTAGCTCCGGGTGAAACCCGGGGGGGCAGGTCTACACGAAAATTCGCGTTCTGGAGGAACGCCAGAAAGGTTATCTACTTTAAGATACGTAGATAACCCCTTAAGAGAGTGCTTTTTCTAAGGCGTTGGCGACTTGCAGGAGTTTTGCCTCACCCATACTTGGGCCGATGAGTTGTGCGCCGATAGGTAGTTTCTTTCCATCGATCTCTTCATGGCCTGCCGGCACGCTGATCCCGCAGATGCCAGCTAGGTTGGCGGCGATGGTGAAGCTATCGGCTAGATATTCTGTGAGTGGGTTGTCAGAATGTTCTCCGTGCTTACGCGCTACGGATGGAGTCGTAGGTGTGAGGATGACGTCGACGTTTTCGAAGGCCTCAGCGAAGTCTTTTTTGATAAGGCTACGCACTTTCTGAGCACGGCCGTAGTAGGCATCGTAGTAGCCGCCAGAGAGAACATAGGTGCCGAGGATGATGCGGCGCTGCACTTCTGGGCCGAATCCAGCCTCACGACTGCGGCAGTTCAGATCTTCGATGCCAGTAGCTTCTTCGGCGCGGTTGCCATAGCGAATGCCATCGAAACGAGATAGGTTAGAAGACGCTTCTGCAGGGGCGATGATGTAGTATGTCGCGACTGCATACTCGGTATGCGGGAGAGACATGTCAACGAGCTCAGCTCCTGCTGCTTTTAGGACTTGAGCGGCGCGATCAATCGTTTCACGAACGGATGGTGAAATCGCATCGGAGAGATATTCTTTCGGGATGCCGATCTTTAACCCAGCGACGCCTTTCTCGAGGTTTGCAGTGAAGTCTTCCATCGGAATGTCTACCGAGGTCGAGTCGAGCGGGTCATGGCCACCGATCGCGTTTAAGACAAGAGCGGCATCTTCCACAGTCTGTGTGAGAGGGCCAATCTGATCGAGAGATGAGGCAAAGGCGATGAGTCCGTAGCGAGATACGCGACCGTATGAAGGCTTAAAGCCGACGACTCCGCAGTGACTCGCTGGCTGGCGGATCGATCCGCCGGTGTCAGAGCCGAGTGAGGCAATGGCTGTGCCTGAGGCGACTGATGCTGCAGATCCACCTGAAGATCCACCTACTATACGACTCGTGTCATGGGGATTCTTTGTCTGTTGGAGTGCCGAATTTTCTGTGGCAGATCCCATCGCGAACTCATCCATATTCAGGCGCCCGAGAATGATGGCTCCTGCTTCTTTGAGTCTGGTGACGACCGTTGCATCGTATGGGCTGATGTAGGCGCCTTCTAGAAATTTCGATGCACAGGTGCAGGGCTGCCCTTTTACATTTAAGTTATCTTTCAGAGCGATTGGCACACCACCGAGCGGTTTATTGATATCTGCTTTCGCAGCTTCTTCGAGAGCAGAGTCGAGGTCGTAATCCAGATAGGCGCCGATCTCAGGGTCAGTCTTAGAAATGCTGTCCGCGAGGGCTTTTACAGCCTGTTCAGGTGTGAGTGAGCCGTCTCGGTAGGCTGCACGAAGGGATGCAATGGTGTGCATAGAGAAAAGGAAATTTACTAAAAATTAAGTAGGATCGACGACTTTTGGGACCTTGATCTGGCCCTGTGCGGATTCAGGCGCATTCATGATGACGGCATCCTGACCGATGCCTGGTCGCGAAATGTCCTCGCGCATCGGGCCGAGCGGGAGATCTTCTTCAGGCTTGATTCCATCTACATCGACTTCTTTGAGCTTATCAATGTAGCCGAGAATCGTTTCGAGTTTTTCTTGAAAGGCGATGGTCTCTTCCGGCGTGATCTTGATTCGAGAGAGCTGAGCGATGCGGGCGACGTCTATGTCAGGTGAGGACATGGTGAATTCGAGCGGGAAGGTGTGGAAGGGTTAGTTCGATGGCTTGATTTCCCAAACCTCACAGATCTGGTTCTTAGCAAACGCTGACGGGGAGAAACGGTCTGTCTGCCCGAGATAAACGGCCTGCACTCTCTGGCCAGGGCGTTTACTGTTATTAGCGATCGATGCGACTGTGGTCGCGCGGCGAGCGGAAAGGCTACGGTTCGAGGTCGGATCACCCGTTTTGGAGGCGTATCCGACAACGAGGAAAAAGGACTTATCATTCGCTGCGGCGACTTCTTGAGTGATCTTTCCGTAGCGGCCTACATCGACCTGTGAGGATCCACTGGCGAAGGCGACTAATTCGACGCGGCGTGCATTGACTGTCTGTCCGATCTTCGCATAGGCCTCACGGAGCTGTTCAGGAGTAGAGCCTTCTAGCTGTTGGAGCTCTGCAAAAAGAGCAGAAGCGATAGGGGCGAGATTCGCTGAGTCTTCCACATAGAGCTTAGAGCGGTTGAGGTCAGCTTTGGCTTTTTGTAGCTCTGCTTTTAAGGCTTCGATTTCTTGATTTGCCGTCGCGAGTTGTGCGCGGAGGCGCTGAGCTTCTGTGCCTGAGACAGCTCCGTCGAGTTGTGCACGGAGGCTATCGATCGTTGCTTTTTGAGTTTCTGTTAGGCGTTGCGCATTGAGTAGGTCTTGGCTGAGGTCTGGTCTTGCACGCAGTTCAGCGAGTTGGGAGTCTGAGTATTCTTTGAGTTTTTTCAGGCTCTCGAGTTGGTCTTTGAGCCTCGCATTCTCAGCAGCAGACCCGACTGAATTAGCGAGCTGATTTTTCAGATTAGCAATCTCGTTGATAAAGGCAGTGTTACTCGCCTCCGCAGTGGTCACACGCTGCT
>CALFDI010000019.1 GCA_937952875.1 uncultured Verrucomicrobiales bacterium | reverse complement strand
CTGGAGAATCCAGACTAGTCGTAATGATGCGATCCCCTGCTTCTAACCCTCCTGTAATAAGGGCAACGGACTCCTCGTAGCGAGCGACTTCCACATCTCGGAACTGAATCTCGCTCTCATCTGTGAGCAGTAGGATGCGTGATCTATTCACAAAGCTCTCGCGCGGCACGATGACTACGTTTTCTATAGTGGCGCCTTGAATAACAGCTTCGACAAAAAGGCCACTCATCGGCACGTGTTGGCCACTCTGACTCGAGCCTGACACTTCGACGACAGCATTGATCGACCGTGTTCTCGAATCAATCAGCCCCTCTGATTTAAGCGTCTCTCCTGCCCATACAGCCTCTGTCGAAAAGGCTTCGGCTGAGAGCTTGAACGATGTCTTGGCGAGTTCTGCACCGTCTTTCTTTAAGTAAGTATAATCATCGAGAGAGATCGGAAGTCGCACCTCGAACGAAGCTGCAGATTCAATTTCTGCTAACATCATACCAGGTGTCACGAATGAACCAAGATCGACACTCTTCGCGACGATTCTGCAATCATACGGTGCAAGGATCATGGTCCGCTCTAAGTCACGCTGAGCTTTTTTCACACTCTCAGCGGCAGCTTCTGCACGTGTTTTCGCCGCTGCTAGCTGAGGCTCGCGTAGAACGAGAGGATCAGGAGTGCGATTTCCTCCAAGCTTTTTCCAGTCTCTGGCAGCTTGTGTTGCACGGGACTGCTCCGAGAGAAAAGCGACATCTGCCTCGCTCGCTCGCGATCTCGCCTCGGCGAGCGCTGTCTCATAATCTGATGACTCTAATTGAAGGATGATATCTCCTTTTTGGAAAACCTCACCGACATCAAATCGCTGTGACACCTCATTTATCGTGCCGCCGACCTCAGCACTGAGGAGCGATTGCTGAGCAGCTCTCAATGTGCCACGACTCTTAATCTGAACTCTATAATCAGATGGCTCTGCAACGAGAAGCTCAACCGTCGTGAAGGAGACTTTTGGCGTTTCCTTTTTCGCCTCGGGGCCAGTCTCTTTAAGTATACTAGAGATGACGATGCCGCCGATGATGATGAGCAGAGGAACGAGAACTTTTATGAATAGTGTAGGAAAAGCCATAGAGGTATCGGATTATTTGGAACTCGCCTTGTAATCTCCACCGAGAGCCAGATGGAGGTCTATACGGTTCAGGAGACGAAGACGTTTAAGCGCTGCAAGCTGAGAGCCAATTGTGATGAAACGATTGCGCGTGGTGAGTAAAGTGAGGATATCGCCAGTGCCGCCAGCATAGTCGCGTTCGGCGGCATCCGACGCTTCTTTTGCCAAGGTGAGAGCTTCGACGACTGCGGCTTCTCGCTTCGCTAAATTTTGCTCAGCGGCAAGTGCTTGCTCCACTTCTGAGAAAGCATTTAAGACAGTCTTCTGTAGCTCAGCCAGAGCTTCCGAACTACGCGAAACACGAACATCGATCTCCGCCTGTGTCCGCCCGTTTAATAAAATAGGTTGAAAAATATCCCCACCGATCGACCAAACTCCAGCTGAACTACTCAGCACGTTGCTCAAGCTACTTGTTGTCGAGCCAGTGCTACCTGTTAGAGAAAAGCTTGGAAACTTCGCTAAATGAGCTTCTTTAATCCGCGATTTAGAAGACGCATATGATCGCTCAGCAGATAAAATGTCTGGCCGACGTGTGAGTAGGCCTGATGGGAGACCTGATGGCGGCCTAGCTGGCACATCTGGGAGTTTACTACGTGTCGAGACAGTCGCCTTAGGATAGCGACCGAGCAGAGTCTCAAGCTGGCGCAGAGTCTGATTATGCAGTCCTTCGCGCTCTGCTAGCGTGGCCTTGGCCGAGGCAATATCTGTCTGTGCCAATCGTAACTGTGACGCAGTGCCCGCATCATCAGAAAGAGCTGACTCGTAGCGCTCACGAATTGCCGTCTCAGTTTTTGATAGTATTTCGAGTGAGCCTTTTGCTAATTCAACCTGCTCTCTAGCCTCTACTGCGCTATAGTAGGCACGACAGATCTGTGCAACGAGAGAAGCGCGTGCAGCTCTATACGTCTGGCTCTCTGCTTGGAGTTCAGCAATGGTGGCCGCACGATCAGCACGAATACGGCCCCAGATATCGAGCTCCCAGTCCACACTGAGATTCAATCCATAGTTTTCTGAAATGAGGGAGCCACCAAATGGGAGTCCTACGAAGTTTTGTTGATTGCGCCTTCCATTGAACTCAAGGGAGCTTGAGGGCTTGAGGGCCGAGGTCGCTATAGTCACCGCAGATCTCGCTCTCTCTACGCGAGCACTTGCGATCTTGAGGTCTTTGTTAGCGGCGAGGCCTTCATCTACGAGAGCTTTAAGACGTGCATCACGAAAACGGCTAACCCACTGAGTGTCGACGCCAGCCTTAGCAGACGCTCCCGCAGCCCAGCTCCCTGGCACGACGACACCCGGATCAGACAGGTCATATTCTGGCACCGTGACCGAGCAGCTGATGAAGAAAGATGACGCACAGATAAGTGAAAAGACGTGATGTTTCATTTACTCCTCCTTTTTTCGAGTAATGTCTCAAAACCAGCAGCTGAGAAGTCTATGACTTCATCCATTAACGTCTCCATGGTCACTGCCTCTAGATGATGATCTCCTGAGATGTCTTTTATCATCTCACCATGCAG
>CALFDI010000018.1 GCA_937952875.1 uncultured Verrucomicrobiales bacterium | reverse complement strand
CCTGGGCGCTCAAGCATCACTTCGATGAAATACACACTCTCGATATCATAGATGTGAATGGTGGTGATCATGGGCAAGCCTTTGCGACGAACTTTAATCCTGAGATCAACATCCGCGAAGTGACAGCGCCCTGCCGCCACTGGGAAGATGGCGAATTCGTTGAAACGCCGGCCATGTCTCAAAGCCAGAGTTTCACCTGCCCGGATAACGTCGGAACCTACCAAATTTACCGTATGTATCACGAAGAGATGGAGTCTTTGACAAAGCACATCCCTACGATCAAGCGAGCCCAATTCTGGATGTCCTTTTCCGATAACTACATCAAGCATCTCGAAGTGCTGCAGAATGTAGGCATGACGCGCATCGATGAAGTCGAATACAATGGTCAAAACATCATTCCACTCCAGTTCCTAAAAGCTGTGCTGCCAGATCCTGGCGACCTCGGAAAGACAACACAGGGCCGCACATGCATCGGCGTGATCGCCTCAGGGGTAAAAGGCGGTCAGCAAAAAGCCGTCTACATCTACAATATCTGTGACCACGAAGCATGCTTCGAAGAAGTCGGTTCACAGGCGATCTCCTATACCACTGGCGTGCCCGCAATGATCGGTGCCAAGCTCATGCTAGAAGGCAAGTGGACACAGAAATCAGGCGTCTGGAATATGGAACAAAATGATCCTGATCCATTTATGGAAGAACTCAATACACAGGGACTCCCGTGGACATGCATCGAACTGGATGTGAATAAAGCTGCCACCTTAGAAGTGACCTAACACTAATCCGTATTTACGATATTTTTCGTAAATACTCTTTAAATACGGCTTCGTCTGGCAGCATCTGAAGCGCTACCTTTTCACGATCAGCTAAGCAGGCGAGGCGTTCAGGTATTGAGATAGTTCCTTGTCCTAGTTCCTGCTCCATCACGTCTATGAACTTCGATGGATGAGCTGTCTCGAGCACGACCGTGTGCGCGTCTGGATGCTCATGACGGTATGCTTCTGCTGCTAACCAGCCAACCGCACCGTGAGGATCCATCGTGTAGCCAGTCTTTTTCTTAATCTGACGAATCGCATCGCGAGTCTCATCATCCGAATAACGATACCCTTCGATTAACAGCTTCATCTCTTCCCATCGGCTTCCAAAGAGAGCATCCATCCGTGCAAAATTACTTGGAGCACCGACATCCATCGCATTTGAAATGGTCGGCTCAGAAGGTCTTGGCGTGTATATACCTGTTTTCAGATATTCAGGCACGACATCGTTGATATTTGTTGCTGCGACGAACTTCTCTACGGGAAGCCCCATACGTGTCGCGAGCAATCCAGCGGTGAGGTTTCCAAAGTTTCCACTGGGGATCACGAAGACTGGCTTTTGACCTTTTAGCAGCTGCCGAGCGGCATGCACGTAGTAGAATGACTGCGGGATGAGGCGAGCTATATTGATCGAATTCGCAGACGTCAGATTCAAGGATGTCATCATCTCACGATCTAAGAACGCTGCTTTCACAAGGCGTTGGCAATCGTCGAAGCTACCATCGATTTCGATCGCTGAAATATTATCCCCCAGAGTAGTGAGTTGCTTTTCCTGTAATCCGCTGACCTTACCTGATGGATAGAGAATGATTACACGTGTCCCTTCGACTCTATGAAAGGCATCTGCTACTGCTCCACCCGTATCTCCAGATGTCGCCACAAGAACCGTCAACGGCTGCTGAGAACCACGCGTGAAATACGCCATCACGCGCGCCATAAAACGGGCGCCAAAGTCTTTAAATGCCAAAGTCGGACCATGAAACAGCTCGAGAACATGGTCACGCTCTGCAATCGTCTCAACAGGCGCATCGAAACTGAGCGTCTCTGATACGATTCGCCGCAGATCCACTTCAGGAATGTCTTCTGAGAAAAACGGAGCCGCGATCTGGTAACCAATCTCCTCAAAACTGAGATCATGGATCGAGTCCCAGAATTCCTGCGGCAAGACAGGAATGGACTCTGGCATGTAGAGGCCATTATCCGCCGGCAGTGATCTCAGCACCGCTTCCGGCGCGTTCACAAATGACTCTGGAGACTTCGTAGAATGAAACTTCATACGTGTGGACTTTTATAATTCCCGGACGCCATCGAGATTCACTGGCGAGACATAGAGCTGATTCTGAAGGTCGATTCCAGTGAAGACTTCAACGATAGCTGCGCCGACTTTTTCTGCACATTCCTTCCCCTGACAGAGAGCGAAAACACTCGGGCCAGCTCCTGAAATACTGAATCCAAGAGCACCTGCCGCCTCAGCAGCACGCTTCGCCCTGTAAAATTCTGGGATAAGCTTCTGGCGACGAGGCTCTGCAATCACATCGTGAATCGAGCGACTAATTAAACCGTAGTCTTCTTGGATCAATCCACAGATCAAACCACCCAAATTACCTATCTGCTGCGTGGCATTTTCTAGCAAAATCTCTTTAGGAAGAATATCCCGCGCGACTTTTGTGAGAATCTCAATATCAGGATGAACGACTGCTGCCCAGAGATTCTTCGGAACGGGAATTTTTGCGATGTCTAACTCATCATTTGACCGGATAAAGACGATTCCGCCGAGAAGACACGGGCCGACGTTATCTGCGTGATAGGCTCCGTCTGCACTGGCCTCACCAGTCATAGCAAAGGGCAAAAGTTGCTTTTTAGACAGTGGCTGGCCGATCAATTGATTTACCGCAAAGACACCCGCTACTGCACTCGCAGCACTTGAACCAAGACCTGAGCCAAAAGGCATCTTCTTATGAATCTCCATCTCGATTCCCGTGTCCTGCATGCCGAGATGTTTAAGAAAATCCAAGGCAGCCACACCTGCTGTGTTCTTCTCAGGATCGGTAGGAAGCTTTCCGCCATCACCCGTAATTTTTGTGATTCTAAGACCTGGCGTGTCCGACATTCTTACGACGACTTCGTCGCCTGGTTCGTTAATCGCAAAACCGAGCACATCATATCCACAGGCCACGTTCGCAACCGTAGCCGGTGCGAAGACGCGCACTTCTTTTTTCTTTGAATCCGCCATGAACAGCCCGAATTAGCGGGTTTCAGGCGATTTGCGAGTGCGAAACGCAGCAAATCCGCTCACTTAAGCCGATTAACTCAGGCCAAAGAGCTTCGCAGCCATCTGCATGGCCTTACTGTGTTGCATATTAGCAACCTTATCTCCTGCCTTGCTGGCCATTGAGACGAATTGCTCAAGCTCCTTCATCTGGGAGTAGAAATCTTTCCCTTCTTGCGTTTTGAGATCTTCCGTAGCTGTTTTACATTCCCGGAGGACGGTGAGAGCTGGATCTATCTCACGACGCTTCCTTTCACGGGTGATCGTAGTGAAAATTTTCCAGACGGTTTTTTCTGCTTCGAAAAATTCGCGCCTCTCCCCTTTCCTAACGACAATTTTGACTAAGCCCCACGCTGTGAGTTCCTTCAGGTTCGAATGAGCATTTCCACGACTTATTTCCAGGCGCTCCATACAGTCATCTGTGCTCAGAGGTTCTGGACTTACCATGAGCAGCGCATGGATCTTAGCCATTGTGCGATTGATTCCCCAAGATGTGCCGAGTGCGCCCCACTGGGCAATAAATGCCTCTTTGGCATCTTCTAATTCTTCGGGCTCGCTCATAGTTTCAGTTAATACTGAACTTTCATTTTAATCAACGGGATTCTCCTAAGCTGGCACTGTCAGGCTAAAGGCTGGAATGCGGACAAAGAACTGGTCGCCCGCAGCTGTCTCTCCAAAGAATGCGCCGCCTACCTCGGCACCGCTGGATGTCACATGATAGCTATTGTAGGAAAAGGTCTGGCCTGGCCCGAGTTCGGGCGTCATGCCAACGATTCCATCGCCTTCTACGACTTCGGTCGATCCAGTATTCTGGTAAACCACCCACTTTCTCCTGAGCAAGACAAGACGATGTGGAGAATCATTCCGAACCGTAATAAAATAGGCGAATGGGTGCGGCTGATCATCGGGCGCATCGAGCTGCGGCATATAGACCACTCGATCCACCGTTACGACTAAGCCTTCTAATTCGATCATATTCCCTGCCACAGCTTGAGTAGAAAACGTCGCCGCTCAGACTTCAATGCGTTTCCTCACCAAGTATCCGCCTCCAGAGATCACCTAGCAGCTGTGGCACGCTCAGATTCCGAACCTCTGACTCGGCTTTCTGAAATCGAACAGTGTCGCCTTCTTTCCAAAATTCCCAGACGAAGAGAGGGATCGACTCATGGACTCCATCTTTTCTCGCCTTCATTTCATTGAAGCGTCGATCGATAACTCTGACTCGCCCGTTCTCCCCGGTTTCGGCTGACCAGACTCCACGGCTAAACCAATCGATCGCTTCAAATTCACGAGAACCGAGGAAGGGCTCTACGAGATTTTGATTCTTCGCAACGCGCTCGAACTGAATTTCATCATCAGTATCATTCGGCGAGTAGTATCCGATCAGGAAATCATCCTGAGTCTCGCCAAGACCACGCCAGAGAACTGTGTTAAAGATTGTAGGGCTTATAGCGACAACATCAGCTCCTGCAGTCTTAAATGCTTGATCGAATTGTGGAGACACATGACTCACCTTCATCGAGATACTAAAGGCAACGTATACCACCGATAAACCCAAACCCAAAACAGTGGGCAGCCACCGATTTTTACGATGACGCCAGTTTCTCAAACTCACAAAAAGCCCTATCAGCATCGGCAAGGTGTAAAGCGGATCGATAATCGCCATAATATTCCACCAAACTCGTTCATTCGAAAAGGGTTCATACACAGATGTCCCGAATGTGGTGAAGCAATCAATAGCGACGTGAGTAGACCACACCAAAAACACGAACCCCAAAGCACGCGCGAGTGAAATATCTCGAGAGTGTTTTTTCCACCACAGCCATAGAAGAGGACCGCAGATGAGAGCACCCACAACCATAAGAAGCACCGAATGTGAAATACCACGATGCCAGTAAATACGCTCCACCTCATCCAAAAAGGGATAAAAGAGGAGATCAAGATCTGGCAAAGTGCCAAAAAAGGCTCCCCATGCGGCGCCTTTCCAGCCGAGCTTTCGTCCGAGCAGTGCCTCGCCTATGGCGGCCCCTAGCGTGGCCTGCGTGATTGAATCCATGTGAGAACTCTACTCGTTCTCTTTAGCAAGTGCCAGTAAGTCTTCGATCACACTGATAGGCAGGACATATGTCTTGATACGGCTCGCCCGTGAGATAACCATCCCGACGACATCGCCCTTGAGATTTAAGACAGGCGCACCACAGTCCTCAGCATTTAAGTCTAAATCTGTCTGCATCACATTCGGGAAATTCTGAGACCCACGAGATAAACGCCGAAGCCCCATATGCTGCATCTTCTGCGCACGTGGATTCGCTCTATCCATTCCATGAACCATCAGGTTATTTGTCCCTTTGAGAGATGCATTGAGAACTTTCATGTCTCTGCCGCGCTGAACAGTGAGTTTTATGTCTTGTCCTGCTCCAGCGCTCTTGAGGAGGTTTGACATTTCCTCGAAAGTCTCAATGTCTTCTTCACCTATCTTCACGATCCGATCACCAGGTCTCACCCCTGCTTCTGCAGCTGCAGATCGCGGCTCTACCCCACTGACCACAAGCGGATCCCGCCCAGGAGCTCGTGACATCGACACACCGAGGTAGCCTTTATCGAGCGCTCGCAGACTTCTTGGTAAAACACTTACGACACCAGCCGTAGCAACTTTTCCATCTGATCGCGGCACGAGTAAGAAGTCTCCAGCTTCGAGTTCTGTCTTCGATGAAAACTCTAAGACAGGCAGAGAATCCCCCGTATAGGATAATACAGCGACATCATGCTCCTCCAGCCCTCCGAGAACTTCTAATGACCGGAATTTTCCGTCGGATGCGAGACCTTTCAGCATACCTCTATAAACCGCGACTTCGCTCCACTTCGTCACGATCATATTGTCTTCTACGACAAGACCGTAGGCGAGACGTCGACTGCCGAAGTAAATACCGACTGTCGATTTCGCGGCCTTCTGAACCACAGACTCTCCTGCATCAAGGAATGCAATCGCATCTCGATCGAGTTGCTTTTGATCTGCTGCCTTCAAATAAGGATTTTCTGTCTGACCATTCGAAACGAGAGCTCCGATAAGAAGACTAGAAAACACATGAATCATTTGATTTTTCATACTCTTACTTCCTTTCTACTTTACGACTACGTCTTTTCTACGACCCAGAGTCACGACACGTTCAAGTATCTGATTCCCACGCCTAAACGTCACTCCTACCTTCTCTCCAGCTCGGCGCTGAACGATACGAAGACGAAAAGACATTGGATCAGGAATTACCTCTCCATCGAGAACTAAAATGACATCGCCAACTTTAAGACCAGCTTTATCAGAAGGGCCACCTCGTGCCACATCTCGAATCAAGACGCCTCCACCTTGCAGGGCTCTCGGGTCAAATATCACACCCAGAACAGGACCATCTGGAGTGATTATCTCACCATACTCTCCCCATCGCTGCCCTTGTTCTAACTTATCCCAATCGGTCTGAAAGTCAGCAACACCAGCGTGGTTATTAATCGACGTTGTCTTCATCCCACCGATGGACGAATGGATCCCAACAAGTTTCCCATTTAAATCAAAAAGCGGTCCACCAGAATCTCCACCTATAAGCTTACAGTCTGTTGTAAAGAAACCGACCGCATTGACGGACTGAACCCTCCCTAACCTAACAGGTGGTGTGCGAACAGGATCATATCCACCGGGATGACCAAGGGCGACGACCCACTTTCCAGGTGTCATTTCGAGCGAATTCCCAAGCTGCACGTATGGCCATTCCCCATCGTCTGTGATTTGCACCATCCCTTGATCTTTCGTGCGATTATAGCCGAGCACTTTACCGCGAACTGTCTCTCCATCGGGGAAAATCACATTAACGACCGGACTCCCTTCGATGACGTGTGCAGCAGTCAGAATAAGACCATCTTTCGAGACAATGACGCCACTACCAGAAGCACCAGAGTGAGGACTCACGAGACCAACAGTTGCTGAGGTTGTCTCCCGGACCACTTGCTTCACCTGCTCTTGCATGTGTTGAAGCTCAGCTAACGTATCTATTCTCTCATCCGCTGATACGCCAGCGATGAGACTGCCTAAACAGAGAAAAAACACATGGAACGCTTTCATCTTTAACATCAATCACCGAGCGATGCTTAACTGTCAAATTGTCTAGACGTCTTCCTAGAATTCTCCACCTTGAAACGCTCGTATCTCCTCTTTTCCATGAGAAAAATGACTTCTTACACTCAGCATTCGCTATACGGGTATATCGTAACATTTCAGAAATTCTCTGTTGAATAAAATGATCATGAGAGTCAATTCTCCCACATGACTCTCCGCTTTCACAAAATGAATGGTGCTGGAAATGACTTTATCGTCATCGATAATCGCCAACTCGATACGAATCTCACGAAAGCACAAATCGAAGCTCTCTGCGACCGCCATCGCGGAATCGGAGCCGATGGACTCCTCGCTGTCGAACCAGCAGAAAGCGAAGCTGACTATAAATTCCGCTATTATAATGCAGATGGTGGTGAAGCAGAAATGTGCGGCAACGGCGCTCGCTGTTTTGGGCAATACACGGCTCAATTAGAAAGCGACCAGCAATCCAGCGTCTCATTCGAAACGATCGCTGGAACACTGAGAGCTGATCTCATCGGTGATCAGGTCAAAATCGCTATGTCAGATCCTTTTGACCTAGAGCGGAATCTTCCGTTCACGATCGAAGGCCTCACCGCCATTGACAGCGTGAATACCGGCGTCCCACATACGGTCGCTTACGTAGATCAACTTCAGAGTTTAGACGTCGTCAAAGCTGGTGCAGCGATCCGTTATCACGATCACTTCGCGCCTAAGGGCACGAACGCAAACTTTGCCGAAGTCCTCACACCTGGCCATATCGCGATTCGCACCTATGAGCGTGGTGTCGAAAACGAAACGCTGGCGTGTGGCACAGGCATGGTCGCCTGCGCGATCATGCATCACATCCTCCATGGCGCGGAATCTCCTGTGAAGGTCGATGTCAAAGGAGGTGATACTTTAGAAATCGGATTTGAACCACAGGCTGACGGTGGTTTTAAAAACGTGACGCTTTCCGGCCCTGCAGACTTTGTCTTCGAGGGGCAGATCGAGATTTAAAAAAACGTCATGTCTGAACTCTCTCACGTCAATGCGAACAATCAGGCCGCTATGGTCGATGTCAGCGAAAAGCCTGTTACTAAACGAACGGCTGAAGCGGAAAGCCGGCTGAGCATTTCCGAAGCTCTCCGCCCGCTCATCTCTCACAACGATCTGCAATCAAAGAAAGGTCCTGTCTTTCAAACGGCAATCATCGCTGGAGTGATGGCTGCAAAAAAAACGCCAGAACTCATACCACTCTGCCACGGCCTAAACTTAGAAGACTGCCAAATTACTATAAATATTGTAGAAAACGAGATCATCATACGCTCTGTCTGCACATGCAGTGGAAAGACCGGAGTCGAAATGGAAGCGCTCACTGCATCCAGCGTGGCAGCGCTCACTGTCTATGACATGTGTAAGGCCGTCGATAAGGCGATCGAGATCACAAGCACGAAGCTCGTCAAGAAAACGGGCGGCAAGTCTGATTTCGCTCGCGCCTAAAAATCAGGCCAGGAAGAAAAAAACTGGCATTAAAAAAGCCGCGTTTCTCAATCGAAACGCGGCTTAAAAATGATGTTCTTCAACTAGGCTGGAGAAGGAATCGGATCTACTATCGTTCCGTCACCTTCGTCTTCCTCAGACTCATCTTCGACAGCTGATTTCTTCTCAACAGGCTCAGATGGCGGGAGTGCTGGCGGCTTAGGAGATGGCGGCGGGTCTTTCATCTCGCCGTGCTCTATGAGATCGATGATGTGCTGACCATCGAGAGTCTCATACTCCATGAGAGCCTCCGCGATGAGTTCTAACTTATCTTTCTTCGCTGTGAGAATATCGGTCGCCTTTCGATACGCTTCGTCTGTGAAGCGCTTAATCTCTTGGTCGATCTTCTGTGCAAAGGCTTCTGAGTATTGTGCATTTCCAGGCATGTAGCCATCAGCAGCATCCTTGTATTCCACCATACCAAGCTCAGGACTCATTCCCCACTCACAGACCATGCTGCGTGCGATATTTGTCGCCATGCGAATGTCTCCCATCGCTCCGTTCGCGATGTCGTCTAACATGATCTCCTCGGCAACGCGGCCACCCATGAGAACGACAAGATTATCTAACATCTCATTGCGATGCTGGCTGAACTTATCGCGCTCTGGCAGATACATCATGGAGCCAAGAGCTGGCCCACGCGGGATGATGGTGACCTTATGAATCGGGTCCGTATTCTCGAGAGTGACTTGAAGAACTGAGTGCCCCGCTTCGTGGTAAGCGGTCT
>CALFDI010000017.1 GCA_937952875.1 uncultured Verrucomicrobiales bacterium | reverse complement strand
CTTCGATAATAACAATCCTGGTGATATGATGGGTGGCTTGAGGCCCTTCGTGTATGGTTTAGGCTGTATCTTCGTTAGCTGTATTTTTGCGATTATAGGTTTTATCAGATGTGAGCGCCTTAATATACTGACCAAGATAAGTTCAACCTTTTCTATTATTGGTTTCGTATTAAGTCTTATGGTCTTTTCTGGCTAATCTTTGACTTGCTGAAAGATACTGTCGAAAAAATCCGATAAAGACTGACTCGTCGTTCAACGTAAAAATTTATGATGGCGACGATGGCTTATTTGGCGGTTCTTCCGTTTTCTTTAAAACCGAAGCGTGGGACCACGCTTGAATGGAACTTCATAATACAAAGAGAAGAAACGACTGAGGTCAGCTGACTAAAAAAATCGCCTTTGAAAACCTCTAGCGCATACCTCGTCTTTACAAAATCGCTATGCTCTGGCACCACGTGGGCCTCATGTCCCAAGACCTAGATACTGCAGGATTAGCAAAGGCTTACGAACCCATTTCCGTGGAGGAAAAGTGGTATCAGGCCTGGATCGATGGTAAGTGCTTTGCCGGCGATCCGTCATCAGAGAAAGATGGCTATTCCATCGTTATTCCGCCGCCGAATGTGACCGGTATCTTGCACCTAGGACACGTTCTGAATAATACAATTCAAGATGTCCTCGCGCGCCGGGCTCGCATGCAGGGGAAGGAGGTCATGTGGCTCCCTGGGACTGACCATGCAGGCATCGCGACTCAGACGAAGGTCGAACGCGAGCTGAAGAAGGCGACTGGGGAAAGCCGTCGAGACATGGGGAGAGAGGCCTTTTTGAAAAAAGTCTGGGACTGGAAGGATGAGCACGGAGGTATCATCATTAAGCAGCTAAAGCGCCTCGGTTGCTCGTGCGACTGGGATCGCGAGCGCTTCACGATGGATGAGGACTACACGCATTGGGTGAGCCACACCTTCAGCGATCTCTTTAAAAAAGGAATGATCTATCGTGGCAAGCGTATGGTAAACTGGTGCCCAGTCTCCCTGACAGCGCTGTCTGATGAGGAGGTCATTATGAAGCCGCAGCAATCGACGCTCTATTTCATGAAATACGAGTTTGTCGATGCTCCCGGTGAGTATTTAGAAATCTCAACGACACGTCCGGAGACACTCATGGGCGATGTCGCCGTCGCGGTGAATCCGAAAGATGAGCGCTTCACGAAGGCTATCGGCCGGAAGGTGCGCCGCCCATTCCCTGAGGCTGAGATTCCAGTCATTGCAGATGATCACGTTGATGTGGAGTTCGGCACAGGAGCGTTAAAAATCACGCCTGCTCACGACAAAGCCGACTTCGAGATTGGCGTTCGCCACGATCTGGAAGTGATCGATTGTCTCACCGCAGACGGAAAGATTAACTGCGAAGATGTCCCTGAGTTGCATGGTCTTGACCGCTTCGCTGCGCGTAAGATCGCAGCCCAGATGTTAGAAGACAAAGGTCTCCTCATCCGTGCGGAAGACTACGCGAATAACGTGGGCTTCTCAGAGCGTGCTGATGTGCCGATCGAGCCGCGCATATCGATGCAGTGGTTCCTTCGCTATCCAGAGGTCGAGCGCACAGCCGCTGCTGTCGAGTCGAATGAGATCACATTCCGCCCGGAGCGCTGGTCTAAGACCTTCGCCCACTGGATGAGTAATATCCAAGACTGGTGCATCAGCCGCCAGCTCTGGTGGGGGCATCAGATCCCTGTCTGGTATAGAAAAGATAAGTCTACAGAGCTGCAAAATGCTGAGTCACTCGATCTCGCAGACATGCAGTCTGGAGACATTCACGTCGGCACGGAGCCTCCCGCAGATGCCGAGAACTGGGTCCGCGATGAGGATGTCCTCGATACGTGGTTTAGCTCATGGCTCTGGCCATTTGCCACTATGGCGAAGCAGGGAGAAGAGAGTGATCTTCTTAAGAAATTTTATCCTACGACTGATCTAGTCACTGGACCTGATATCCTTTTCTTCTGGGTCGCTCGCATGATCATGGCTGGCTACTCGGAGCGCGATGAGCTTCCATTTAAGAACGTCTTCTTCACTTCACTCATCCGCGATGGCAAGGGGCGTAAGATGTCTAAGTCATTAGGGAACTCTCCAGACCCGATCGAGATCATGGACAAGTATGGCTCCGATGGTCTTCGCTTTACGCTTATGCGTATCGCTCCGTTAGGCGGAGATATCCGCTTTGTCTCGAAGGAGGAAGAGGGAGAACTCGTCTGTCCACAGGTCGAAGAAGGGCGGAACTTTGCCAATAAGATCTATAATGCGTGTCGTTTCCGCCAGATGAGTGGGGGAGAGACTACGGGTGAGCTAGATGTCTCTGCTCTCAAGCCATATCACATAAATCTCCTAGCAAAGCTCGATGCTCTAGAGGTGAATTTGGATAAAGCCTACGCCGATTATAAATTCAACGAGGTCTGTAATCTTCTTTACGAATTCCTCTGGAACGAGTTCTGCGATCTTTTCCTCGAGGCCGTTAAAGGAGACTTAAAAGACACAGCTGCAGACGCAGATCGCCAAGCCACGCTCATGGTGTTCGACACAGTGATGAGCCGCTATTTCCTCCTGCTTCACCCATTCATGCCGCACCTAACCGAAGAACTCTCTCTTCGCATGGGATACATTTCTGAGGGAGAATTCGTCATGCAGACACAGCTGCCTAAGGATTCTGTTCTGGCAGGGTATGACCCGACAGAGGCTCAGAAAGTCGCTCAATCGATCTACGATGCAGCAGGCCGTCTACGGAATGTGAAGGCAGAGTATAATGTCGCCACTCGTCGAGACGTCACATTTATCGCTAAGACCAGCGTCGATTATCTAGAGGCTGAGTCACCCGTGCTTTGTCAGCTGGCTGGGGCAGGGGAGATTCAGATTGACCCGAATTATGAAGCGCCGAAGGGCACTCCAGTCGCGGTCACCAGCGTGGGTGAGATGTATATGCCTCTGGCAGGTCTGATCGATGTCGAGGCAGAAAAGGCCCGCCTTGATAAAGAAATCGAAAAGAACGCGCTCGAACTCAAAAAGAGCACAAATAAACTCAGTAACGAGAAATTTGTCGCAAATGCTAAGCCAGAAGTGGTTCAGGTAGAAAGAGATAGGTTGGCTGAGTGGGAGGCAAAGGCTAGTCAATTAGCTGAAATGCGGGCAGCGCTCGATGCCTAAAGATTTCTTTAATACTGAGGAATTTGAGGAGTGAGCTTGTGCTCTCACCTGAAATGTCTTCATCTACCCTCCAATTACGCATGCAGGATCTCAAAGACATCCCAGGAATAGGCCCGAAGTTACTCCAACTTCTTGAAGCGTCTGGGTTTAGCGAACTCGAAGATTTGCGTGCTATGAGCGCTGATCAGATCTTAGACCATCTCGGAGAGACCAACAAGCATCACCAGCTCACGAAAGTCCTGCCTACTCAGTCTCAGATCGAGTCTTGGCTTGAACGTCTACCGGCTGCAGAGACGGTCGAAGCTCAGGGAGTTAACTATGAGTCAGATCCTGATATTCTTAGCATGCTGGAATATGCCCCCATTGCGGAACCAGTCACAGGAGCGCAGCTCATGGCTGGCGAGGTGAAGCCGCTTGATATTAGCGAGCCGATCTATCTCTCGAACGTCCTCAATGAAGTCGAGATAAGAGTGGGGCGCCGGACGACAACTCCCACACCACACCAGACAGTTGGTATTCAGAAATTTGAATCTGGTCTCATCGTCGAAGATGAACTACCTACAGTTGCTCCAGTAGATATCTCTCGTGTGAAGTCTGTCAAAGACTTCCAGCCACAAGGAGAAGAACTTGAGCAAATTCAAAAGGCCAATGAGAAGGAGGCGAAAAGCCGCGATGAACGCGTGAAGCTCCTCACCACGACACGAGCTGAGACTAATAAAGGGCGCAGGCCAAGCAGTCGCCGCTTTATCCGAGGAGTGCTTCATCCGCTCCCTGGTCGCATGTATCTGGGCGCATTGATTTCCATTCTTGGCCTGACATTTATCCCTCTCGCTCTGATTGCAGGCCTCGCCCTGTTTATAAATGATTCTCTAGGGAAGCCATCTCTTCCTGAATGGCTGCTCATCTTTCCACTTCTTCTTCCAGTCTTTGGCATCCTGTGGATCATCGTCGCTCCAGGCTGCCGCTGCCGTGTCTGTGGTCAGAAGCTCTTTCTTCCTAAAAATTGCCTCAAACACCGTAACGCGCACAAGCTTCCGCTCATCGGCTACATCTTCCCCACAGCCCTCCACATGCTGAGTTTCAAATGGTTTCGCTGCATCTTCTGTGGCACGCCTATTCGATTAAAAGAGTAGAGAGTAGGGGGCACTGTTATGCGAAAAAATGACCATTGAGCAATATCGTGCGGTTTACGAATGTGAAGAAGTCCTTCTCAGATTAAGAGAGCCTTGCGAGTTCTTCAGAGTTGGCCTGTAATTCGAGTCAGCGACGGATGGATTTAGATGTTCCGTTCGGCTTAGAAAAAACTTGCTGATATGATCACTCTTATTTCGTCCTTTACAGTCTCATTGCTTTCATCCTTTTGGTTGCCTAGATTTAGGACTGTGGCGATAGGTTTCATTCCTACAGTGATTGCTGTTTTTCTAGGTAACCGATTATTGAGAGAAGTCTATCTCGCGCAGGGTGAAGCTAGTATTTGGAGTGTTGTCTTTACGGGTTTTTTGTTAGGAGCTGGTCTGGGGTATGGGGTTAAATTGTGTCTACTACTTGTTATCAAGTATGTGGCGAAATCTTCTTCGGTAAGCTTGGTAACGGAGCTAATATATGATGACGAGTAAGATGCAGTATTACAATCATAGCCCAGAGTAG
>CALFDI010000016.1 GCA_937952875.1 uncultured Verrucomicrobiales bacterium | reverse complement strand
ATCCTGCTCTTGGCCAGCTGGTGTTTTTGACAATGCTTCGCGATTTTGGCGAATGGTAGTTGTCATTTCTGCGATCGCGATGGCTGATTCATCTTCGACTATCGCTTTCTCTCTGGCTGCGTGCTCGGCCAGCATTTCTTTGGTTTTATAATAGTCTTTATAGACGGCGCTAATCTTGACTGTGGCGATTTTTAACTCTTGGCCGTGACTCGTAAGAGCCGTGAGAAGACAAATGCAGGCTGATAAAAGTAACTTCATATGCGTCAATGTGATCAAAGGGGGGATTTACCTAGCCCTCTGGGAGTGTCGGGAGGAGTGAGAGAAGTAGCTGGTAGCGTGAGATGTCAAAGTCGCGTTGTCCTTCCGACATGGCGTCTAATTCATCTGCCAGACAGTGAGCGATCATTTCGGTGGCTTCATTTGCATCGATAGTTTCTTCAGAAATGAGGCGCTGATGAGTGTCTGCGACGAATGGGGTATCGCGCGAGGTGAGTTGTTGCTGCACGGCTGTGATGAGGTCTTCGTGGACGGCCATAAATGTTTTATTGGGTGAGGGGGCTCTGAGTGGTCCATTTCTGGAATTCGTCAGGAATAGGTGCTGAGAAGTTAAGGCGCTCAGCTGTCGTAGGGTGTGTGATGCTAAGTTGCCAGGCGTGAAGCATGAGGCGGCCTGTTTGGACGGGCTGCCGCGCTACCTTCGCATAGATCGGATCGCCTATCAATGGAGCTCCTGCGTGCAGCATGTGCACACGGATCTGATGCGTGCGGCCTGTGTGCAGATCGCATAGCACGAGGGAGGTATTGCTATCAGTATCAGTATGGAGTGTCTGGTAGTCAGTGATCGCGGCCTTTCCTGCAGGTGGATCGAGCACGGCCATCTTCTGGCGTTGCACGGGATGCCTTCCGATCTGTGTAGAGACGGTGTCGGCAGGTTTGATTAAAGGGGCCTGCGTAATGGCGAGATACTGTTTTTTACAGCTGCGGGAGCTGAATTGTTCTACTAGAGATTCGTATGCTCGATCAGTCTTCGCCGCGATGAGGCATCCAGATGTATCCTTATCGAGGCGGTGGACGATGCCCGGCCGCTCTTCACCAGCGATCATCGCTAGCTTCCCCTCACAGTGATGGAGAAGCGCATTCACGAGGGTGCCGTCAGCATTGCCAGCTGCAGGGTGGACGACCATTCCGTGCGCTTTATCGATGACGATGATGTCGCTATCTTCGTAAAGAATGGTGAGAGGGATATCTTGCGGTAGCGGAATATCTGAGACGGGCTCAGGAATGCTGACAGTGATGATATCGCCGTTACTGACTGGCTGGCGCGCCTTTGCCTTTGTCTCATTTAGCAGAATGTCACCGCTTTTGATTAAGCTCTGAATCTGCCCGCGAGACATGTCTGACACACGCCCAGCGAGGAAGACATCCATACGCTGGGGTGAGGGGCAATCGACGGTGATAGTCACGTCACATAGACTCGTGAATGGATGCGCTAGCGTCAAGTGCTGCAGTTACTAAGATGTTACACACAGAGAGGCGAGGTCAGGGCAGTCTATCAGTGACATATGAAAACACCATTTATTAGAAAACCTCTTCTCGCTGCAGCGCTCTGCATGCTGCCTTTTTCCTCTGCGATGGCTCATAAAAAAGCAGCGCATCACTCGCAGTCGATCGAAGTTTGCTTTGTCCTCGATACGACAGGCTCGATGGGCGGGCTCATCGCTGGGGCAAAGCGTAAGATCTGGAAAATCGCGAATGACTTATCAGAGAGCCAGCCATCTTCGATTCGTTTCGGTCTCGTGGGATATCGCGATCGTGGAGATGACTACATTACCAAGCAGACCGCTCTGACGGATGATCTAGACGCAATTCACGTCGCCCTTCAGTCATTCCGCGCGGGAGGTGGGGGAGATGGACCCGAATCTGTGAACCAAGGATTATTCGAGGCCGTGTCTCACATGAAGTGGAGTGATGCAGAGAATGTGAAAAAGATGATCTTCCTCGTCGGAGATGCGCCTCCCCACATGGACTACGAGAAAGATGTGCAATATCCAGACGTCTGCAAACTCGCAGTGGGAAAAGGTATTCTCATTAACACGCTGCTCTGTGGGGCCGATACGAACACTGCAAAAATCTGGCAAGAAATCTCCCAGCAGAGCAATGGAGCCTACGCGGCGATTCCTCAAGATAGCGGCACTCAGCAAGTGAAGACTCCGCAGGATCAAAAGATAGCTGAACTCAGCGCTCAGCTGAATCGGACAGTCATCGGATACGGTGAGCAAAAGATGCAGGCTGAAATCGCGGCAAAAACATCTGCAGCTGATGGCGCGACTCTCGAAAATCAAGCCTGGCGCGCATGCTACAATATGAAAAACCTAGAAGGAAAAGTCGTCAGTGGAAAAGGCGATCTCGTCGATGCCTATACGTCGAAAGACATCATTCTCTCCGAGCTGAAACAAGACGAACTACCAAAGCATCTACAAGGGCTGGACAGCAACGCACTCGAAGAGACCCTCAAAAAAGAAGTCGCCAAACGGAAAAAGATTCAGAGTGATCTCAAGGCTGTGCTCGCAGAACGAGAAAAGTTCCTTAAAAGCGCTGCGCCTGCCCCTGAAGAGAATTCTTTCGATAAAGAAGTCTCAGAAATTCTCGGCAAACAGCTAAAGGGTGAGTAGGCTTTTCTTAGCAGCAAATAAATACTTTCCATGGAACCTACTGTCCTCATCGTAGAAGATGACTCTGCCGTCCGTCAGGGTGTGGTAGATGCGTTGACCTTTGCTGGCTACAATGTGCTTTCTGCAGCCGATGGAGAGCAGGGGATGGAAATGGCTCTGCGGGCGAATTATCAACTCCTGCTGTTAGATCTCGTGCTCCCGACCTTTACGGGATTTGACATCTTGAAGGCTCTGAGCGAGCAGCGCCCAGGTCAGGCTGTCATCATTCTCTCAGCTCGCGGTGAGGAAGACGATCGGGTCAAAGGGCTCAGTCTAGGCGCTGATGACTACGTGATGAAGCCCTTCAGTGTGCGTGAATTACTCGCTCGTGTGGATGCTGTCTTACGGCGCGTTTCCGAGCGACCTGCATCACAAGACAGCTGTGATCTACCAGGCTGTGAAGTCAGTTTCTCTCGCCTAGAGATTTCATTCAAAAATGGCGAGCGCACAGAGCTATCGGATAAGGAAGCGCAACTCTTGCGCTATCTCGTGATGCAGAAAGGCCGCGTCGTATCGCGGGACGAACTGTATCGCCAGGTCTGGCGCGTGGATGCCTCTCGCATCGAGACACGTGCTGTCGATATGCATGTCGCCAGACTCAGAGCAAAGCTCCAAGATAAGTCCGGCGAGATACTCAGAACTGTGCGAGGAAAAGGTTATATGATAGAGATACCCTCATGAAAGGAAAGTGGAAGCTCGGCGTGATCTTACTCTGCTCTGGCGGGGTATTATTCGCTGCGCTCGGCATGCTGACGTCTCACCTCCTTCGCATGGAGAGAGAAAATGCACACAGTGAGATCCAACGGGCTTACGAGGATGAGCTGCGTCTCGCCATGTGGCAGTTAGACTCTGCTGGCATGCGCCTTCTTCTGAGTGGTGGCGATGGAGTTACGCGTGAGACATTTAGCATTCAGCAGTCAGATAATTCTTTTTTAAATGAAGGCAGTATCAGTCAGAGGTTAAATGAGACTCTAAATGGATCGAATAATAGAAAGGTCCAAGAGTTGACAAAAAACACTTTATCGAAGTCAGAAAAATCCGTCGCATGGTCTAATGAAAAAGGTGATTCTCGAAAGAAATCAAAAGACTCTAACAGAAAATCGCTCAAACAAATTCAAGAAGCTAAAGTTTTCAACAACGCTGGCTACTCATACTCTCAGGCCTATCGTGATGATACCGGGCGTGCCCAGCGAGAAGCAAGAATTGAAGCGCTTGATCAGAACATCGGTGTGGTTCCAGCGATTCAAGATTCATTAGAAGATAAAGAGGGATCAAACATAGCTGCCCCAGAAGCTGACCTCTATCGACCGACATGGGTCGATGGCGATCTCTACCTCACCCGTGCTAATGAGGACGGAACGATCAATGGGCGTTGGATGGATGTGGAAAAACTCAAAGCAGCCTTACTCTCATCCGTCATACCTACTCTTACAGGTGCTTCTCTTATCAGCGTTGATATAGTTAATGATGCTGACCCGTTGACAATGGTAACGTGGCCGCTTCGTCTAGAAGCTACCCCAGTCAAGCCTCCACAGATTCAGGGAATGACTCCCTTGCGCTCGGCTCTCGCCTTAGGCTGGGTCGCTGCGCTTGCTGCTATTACTGCTGTCTTAGGATTACTGTATGGATTGTGGAAGTTGAGTGAGCGTCGCGCTGCATTTGTCTCATCTGTTACGCACGAGCTACGGACGCCGCTCACGACCTTTCAGCTCTATTCAGACATGATGGCAGAGGGTATGGTGCCAGAGGATAAGAAGGTGACATACCTGCAGACGATGCGCTCAGAGGCTGGGCGCCTTGGTCGCCTCGTAGAGAATGTGCTATCTTACGCGCAGATAGAGCGTGGCTCAGCCAAGCAGGGGAGGGAGGCTCTTACTGCTGGATCTCTAGTGGATCGTATTCTACCGCATCTCGAAGAAAGAGTCCAT
>CALFDI010000015.1 GCA_937952875.1 uncultured Verrucomicrobiales bacterium | reverse complement strand
CAAACTGTTCTCGGTGCTGCAAAGATGGTTTCTGAAACCGGTCTTCACCCCGCAACACTCAAAGACCAAGTCACCTCACCCGGCGGAACGACTATCGCAGCTCTAGCAACTCTCGAAAAACATGGTGTCAGGCACGCACTGATAGACGCCGTCACAGCAGCCCGTGCACGCGCCGAAGAACTAGCTTAAATGAGGAACGTGCAGGAAATAGTCATTATTTCCCACTTAATAAGAAGAAGACTATTTGTTTTGCCCTGTTTGACCTTTCGGGGTTGCCAAGTCCCCTGTTCTGAGATTACACAAGCGCCGCTGTCAGGAACTGTGGATTGCTGGCTGGTGAACCCCGCCAGGACCGAAAGGTAGCAACGGTAGCGAGTCCATCATTGCCGCGGTTTCCTGGCAGCACCTTTTTTGCCTCCGCTTTCTTAGCAATGAGCACTCTCACTGCAGATTACGACTTTCACCTCCCGGAGGAACTTATCGCTTCTCGCCCTCTCGAGAATCGTGCCGCTTCTCGTATGCTCGTGCTTCACCGTGCGACGGGCAAAATCGAACATCGCCACTTTTCCGATATTCTCGAATACAAGCAAACAGGCGATCGCTGGATTTTTAACGACACTCGGGTCGTTCCTGCGCGTTTTTTTTCTGACGATGGCAAGATCGAGCTCCTCAAGCTGGAATCTCCTGATCCCCAGACCTGGCGAAGTCTCGTCAAGCCAGGCAGAAAGATGAAGGTCGGTCGATCAGTCGTGATCGGTGGCATCACAGGAACTGTGACACAAATCTATGACAACGGTGATCGCCTGATCGAATGGGACTCTCCTATCGATCCAGATGAGCATGGCGAGCTGGCACTCCCCCACTATATGGGGCGTGAAGAGGACGACTCAGATCGTGAACGCTACCAGACGATCTATGCACGGGAGGAAGGCGCCATCGCGGCTCCCACAGCAGGTCTTCACTTTACCGACGAGATCATGCAGGAGTTACCGCATGACTTTCTCACACTCCATGTGGGCGTAGGGACATTCCGCCCCGTGAAGGCGGATGATGTGAAAGACCACGACATGCACTCAGAGCATTTCGATCTACCGGCCGAAACAGCTAAGAGTATCCGTGCTGCAGAGAGAGTCGTGGCAGTGGGAACGACGGTGACACGCGTGCTAGAGCACATCGGTCCAGATATGACTCCCGGAAGTGGGTCGACAAATATTTTCCTGCATCCACCAAAGCAATTACAAGTGGTCGATGCCCTGCTAACCAACTTCCATCTTCCGCAAAGCACTCTGATCATGCTTGTGAGCGCCTTCGCTGGTCGGGAAAATGTGTTAGCTGCCTACAAAGAGGCTGTGGAGAAAAAATACCGCTTCTACTCATACGGAGACTGCATGCTTATCGTCTAATATTGCCACCTACTATCTAAATCACTGTATTTACAGTAATTCAAATCTACTCACCTCCATCCCTCACTGGGCAGATCAAAAAGAAACCGTCACAAAAAGCTACAGATGACTTCATCCTTCGATCGCGCAATTCGCAAACGACGCTCTCTCCTAACTGATGAGACGAATGCCTTGCGCCTCATTGATGGCACAGGAGATCAAGTGCCTGGTGTGATATTGGAGACATTTGCTAATAAGTGGTTAGTCTCTACGCAGACACCTCACATTCCCGGGGATGTTGAACGGTGGATACGGGAACAAGGAAAAACAGTCTACCACAAGCGGCTAGACCAGAAAGAAAAAGACTCACCTACTTATCTCTGCGGACTAGAAGCTCCAGAGCACTTTATCGCACGTGAGAATGGATTAAACTACGAAATTTCTTTTAGTAACGGATATTCACAAGGCATTTTTCTCGATCAACGAGACAATAGAGCTGAAGTGATCAAGCGAAGCCGCCCGGGGCAGAAGATCCTTAACACCTTCAGCTACACAGGGGCCTTCTCAGTCTGTGCAGCGAGCAGTGGCGCAACAGCAACAACTCTGGATCTCTCTCAACCGTATCTCAACTGGGCTAAAAGAAATATGCAGCTCAATAACATTGACCCGAGTGAGCATTATTTTTGCAAAGGTGACACTTTCCACTGGCTCACGCGTTTTGCGAAACAAGAAAGAGTCTTTGATGGCATCATACTAGACCCACCGACCTTCGCACGTGACCACAAGGGCAAAGTCTTTCGAATTGAAAAAGACTATGGTCACTTAGTAGATCTCGCGCTGAAATGTCTGGCACCTGGAGGGTGGTTGCTCGCTTGCACGAATTATCGTCAGATGACGACTGAGGAGTTTAAGAAGATTATCTTTTCCGCTGCGCGAGGAAGAGGAAACATCACTACGAGTGAGATGCCTACTGAGTATACAGACGAGCCATATTTGAAGTCAGTGTGGTTAGAGAGGTAATTCCCCAAGATCCAACTTTTCTAAGAGCTTCACTTCATCTGCAGGAAGGTGCTGCATCACTTGATTAATCGATGGGATACTAAGAGCTTCGTTTTTTATCTGAAGTTCATCTCTAGGAAAGTCACCCGATGAGAGAACATGCTCAGCGATTGTGAAACACGCCCAGGCACGCCACGTTCTCAACTCACTATTCGGCCCACTCATACGGCTTGCATAGTGTTGGAAATGGCGAACAGGATTCCCCGTAAATCCATCACCCATACCAAACCGAAGAATCCAAGCCACTGCAGCATATGGCCAAGGGTGATCTACTAAAACATCATCACTCAGACTCACGTGATGAAAGGCCTTATTGAGCTGAAGAAGTGCTTGAGCAGGCTTTTTCTCGCTTAAAAGATATTGAGCATAACCCAGCTGCTGGAGATATAAATCATCACCCGCCATCCGTAACGCCCGCATGCGAGACGCTCGAACCGGCGCGATACCCCAGGGGAGAAATGGACATCTCATATCTTAGTCCCTACCAGACCTTTGACGAAGTTTTCGGCCTCCTGCATGAACCACTCAGTCATCGGACGCAGTCTCCCCTGCCAAATCAGACCGATCTCCATAGACGCAAAATCCTTAAGAACAATTTCTCGTAGACCTTCGGGTGGACTCACACCTGGAACTTTTACACCGATACCAGCACCGAACCACCGCTCTACGTAACTCATAATGGCATCTAACGATGCGACCTCCACCTCAGTCTCCCAGATGACACCTTGCGACTTTAGGCCTGCAGCGAAGTGCTTCATCACGACTTCATTACTAGGTAGAGCGACGAGTGGCACCCGCCCCACAGTGCGCCCCATACCATCGTCATGAACGAGTTCTTTGAGAGATTTCATCTTCCAACTAGTGGGCACACGGAGGACAATAGGAAGCTCTAT
>CALFDI010000014.1 GCA_937952875.1 uncultured Verrucomicrobiales bacterium | reverse complement strand
TACTTCGTCGATCTCCTCTGGGCAGGTGTGATCGGTGTTGCCTTTTACTTCCATTTTTCTGGCCGCGTCTGGTGCCGTTTCGGCTGTCCTCTCGCTGCTCTCATGCACCTCTACCAGCGTGCATTTGGTAAGTTCCGCATCTTCACAGATAAGGATAAATGCATCTCTTGTAACGTCTGCACCAGCGTCTGCCACCAGGGCATTGATATCATGAACTTTGCCAATAAAGGCAAGCCGATGGAAGATCCTGAGTGCGTCCGTTGTTCCGCCTGTGTTCAGCAGTGTCCAACAGGAGTCCTTCAATTCGGCCATTATACTAACAAAGATAACAGTGAGTTTCTCCTCGATAAGCTTCCCGCTTCACCCGTTGTGATGAAGGAAGCGCAAAAAAACTCGTAATCACATTCACTTCATACTTACCCCTGTGCCGACTGCCTCTCCCCCAGTCTTCTCCTAATGCTTGATCTACTTATTTATCCCGCACTTGCCCTCTACATAGTGGCTAGTCTTGGACTTCTTTTTTACGGCCTGAATTGCTACCCCATGCTCTTTATGTTTGCCCGGAAATATTGGGGCAAAATCCAGGATCAAAAAGACTTAGAATCTCGCTACGCGAAGCAAATCGCTGACGGCCGAGAACTCCCTGTCGTCACCATTCAGATCCCTCTTTATAATGAGTATAATGTAGCAGAGAGAGTCATCCGCTCTGTCGCAGCGATCGATTACCCACGCGATAAGTTCGAAGTGCAGATCCTCGATGATTCGAACGATGAAACGATGGATCTAGTAGATAGAGTCGCAGCTGACCTAAACGCTTCAGGAACTGATGTCACGGTCTTTCGTCGCACAGATCGCACTGGCTATAAAGCGGGCGCACTAAAAGAAGGCCTCAAGGTCGCGAAAGGTGATTATATCGGCATTTTTGATTCAGACTTTGTCCCTCCTACTGATTTTCTTAAACGTATCCTCGCCCACTTAGTCGATAGTCCTGAAATCGGACTCGCCCAGGCACGCTGGACCCACCTCAATGATAAAGATTCATTACTCACGAGAGCACAGGCCATAGGTATCGATGGGCACTTCGTCATCGAGCAGTGCGCCCGCTCTTACAATGATCTTTTTCTAAACTTCAATGGCACAGGTGGCGTGTGGCGTAGACAGGCTATCGATGATGCAGGCGGATGGCAGGCTGATACCATCACAGAGGACATGGACCTCTCATACCGTTCACAGCTTGCTGGCTGGAAGATCGAGTATGTCCCAGGTATCGAATGCCCTGCCGAACTGCCAGACACATTCCGCGCCTTTAAGAGCCAGCAGTTCCGCTGGGCTAAGGGATCGATCCAGACATCACTTAAGCTGATGGGACGCGTCTTTCGATCTGATGCGACTGCTTGGGCGAAGTTTCAGAGCATCTTTCACTTCACTCACTACGCTATTCATCCGCTCATGTTCATCGTCTCATTGACGACTTTGGCCTCAGTCATCTTTGCTGCTAACTTTCTCCCAGCATGGTTTTTCGGAGTCGTCGCGATCCCGCTCATACCAGCTATGATCGGGCCTAGCTTATTCTACATGGTCAGCCAGATGACTCTATACCCGAATGAATGGCCTAAACGCATGCTCCTCTTACCTGTGCTCATGACTATTGGCTTCGGCATTTGTCTCTCTAACACACGCGCAGTCTACGAGGCACTTATTGGTAAAAAGAGCGGCTTCGTCCGCACACCTAAAGCGGGCGATCGTAAAATTAAAAAACGTAAAACCTATCAAATTAGTAAAACCGCTGCGCCCCTTATAGAACTCGGCCTCGCGATTTACTGTCTCTTCACCATGATTATCGCTGTTTCGAATCATCAATACGGCCTGCTTCCTTTCTTCACCTTCTTCACAGTCGGCTTTTTCACAATGGGTATGGCTGGGCTCAAAGAGAATTAGTAGGAACTCAGGAATCTTCTCCTCTGCTAGTCACCTGAGTTTATTCTTTCATCTAACAGGAGAAGACTCTCCCTCATGACAATCCGAAGTATACTCTGGTGGCTTAGCCTGATTATCGCATCCAGCCTTTGCTGGCGTGTGGCTCAGGTCTCGTCCTTACAGTCAGATCCGGAGCTCCGTGTGCTTCTCTACTTCGGAATCTTTCTCAGTCACATCGGCCTCATCTTTCTCTGGCCATTTCAGAAAAAAGAAGCACTCTGGATCTTCGGTGTCGCCGTGCTCTTAAGAGTTCTTCTTTTCCCAGCACCTGTCAGTGACGATGTGCACCGCTATTTATGGGAGGGCAAGCTAGTCACTCAGGGGATTAACCCCTACACCGATATCGCAGATTCCGATGTCTTCATTCCACAGAGAGACGAGCAGTGGGAAAAGATGAATCATAAGGAGCGTCTCACAGCATATCCTCCTGGCATCCAGCTCATCTTCGGGGCTACGTCCGCGATAAGTTACACGCTTCCAGCCTTTAAAGTTCTCTTCGTGCTGGCAGACCTTTTAACGCTTCTTTTCCTCATCTGCCTTCTCAAGGCGCGCGCGCAACCCGTCCGCTACGCCGGCTTTTATGCCTTCAGCCCGATCGTGCTGCACGCCATAGCAGCAGAGGCCCATTACGACAGCTTCTTCATTCTCGGATTGGTCAGCTTTTTCTTAGCAGCTGAATTGAAAAAGCCATGGCTCGCTTGGCTATCACTCGCCTTCGCCTTTCACATAAAAATCGTCAGCATCATACTAGCGCCACTGTATTTCGATAAGAAGACATGGAAAAGCAGTTGGCTCTTCCCCCTCGGAATCGTTCTACCAGCAATTCCGTTTTTCGGAAACATCGAACAGCTCTGGAAAGGCCTCTTCGGCTTTGCCACAGGTGGACAGTTCAATGGCTTCTTCCATGCTATTCTCATGCATCTTAGCTCACCAGATATTGCAAATGTAGTGGTGACCATTCTCTTTGCTATCCTGGGCCTAAGCGTCTGGATCAGCCGCCTACGCGGGCTCCCACTCGTGCAGGCCTGCTTCTGGGCCATTGCAGGGCTGCTATTCTTCTCTCCAGTCGTCCACTTCTGGTATCTCCTATGGGTGATTCCGCTTTTCGCCATACGGCCTAGCCTTTCACTCCTGGTCTTAAGCGGCACCATGGGACTCTACTTTATGGTATGGAGCCGCCAACCGTGGGGCTTAACACCTGTCGAACACATTGCCATCTGGCTCCCTTTCGCCTGCATCGCATTGCTCGAACTCCCGCGCGCTCTGCGACGCATTTGGAATTCGACACCTTACAGTCGCCCGCAGACTGTCTCCGTCGTCATTCCCACACTCAATGCTGAAACGGCTCTCCCAAAAGCACTCGCCTCAGTCCATGGGGCTGACGAAATCGTCATCAGTGATGGCGGTTCAACGGACAAAACCCTCGAAACCGCAGCACAGGAGAACATCCCACACGTCATCTCTCCCCCGGGACGAGGTGCACAAATTGCGAACGGGATCAATGCCACTACTGGAGATCTCATCATCGTCCTTCATGCCGACGCCACTCTTCCAGATCATGCGATTGCACGAGCACTCGAGTATTTTCAAACGCATCAGAATGCGGCTCACGCGGTGCTCGGTCAGCGCTTCGATCACGCTGGCCCGCTCGGCATCATCGTCGAGGTGCTGAATGAAATGCGCGTCGTCTTAAATGGCACAACCTTTGGCGATCAAGTGCAGATCTTCCACCGAGCAGCACTCGAAAAAGCCGGGCATTTCCCCACACAGCCACTCATGGAAGACGTGGAAGCCGCACTCCGCACACTCCCTCTCAGCATGACCGGATACCTCGGCCACGAATGCACTGTCTCTGGCGAAAAATGGAGAACTGGCCGGTCACACAAGCGCTTTGCCCTCGTCGTCCAGCTCGTCGCGACTTACCGAATCGCTCGCTGGCAGAGTAAAGAAAAAGCCGCTCAACTCACTGAACGGCTTTATAAAAAATATTACGGATAAAGACGTAGACCGGCCCACCTGATTACTCAGGCTTCGTGAACTCGATCTCCGTTGCCTCAGTGACCTCTATGCGTTCAGGTATTTTCCCTGTTCCTCCGTGTGAGCCATCGCACATGGGATAAAAACTCGACTTCCCACAGCGACACATAAAATGCGTTCCCGGTTTTAAAGTCATTTTTTTCTTAGTAGCTTGTTTTGAATCATCACTCATGGATCTATAGCTAACGTCATCTTTTCTTTTGTCAAAGATGAGACCTCACCATCACGTTCTACTCTTATGAAAGTTTTCCTTTTCAGCATCCTCACAGCTGCGACTGCTAGCGCCAATCTCATCATTACCGAGATTAACTACCATCCGGCGGATTCTGATCCCTCCGAGCTGACAGAGTTCATCGAGTTCAAGAACACAGGTGACACTGCCATTTCCCTCACAGGCACTGGGCTGGCAGCTCCAGACTTTGACGGCGTCAACACTGTGACTTTGACCCAGACAAGTATCCAGCCAGGAGGCTTTCTCGTGATCACTAAAAATGCCTCCGCCTTTAACACACGTTACGGCTTCTTACCCGGTGGCACCTTCGCTGGCTCCCTTAAAAATAACGGTGAAGAAGTGGGTCTCACGGTAGGCGATGAATCAGCGCAGCTCACTTACTGGGATGGAGGAGACGAGGACCCTCTGGTTCCTGATGATGACGAACGACCAGACTGGATCACTTTACCGGACGGAAATGGCCCCACCCTCACCCTCATCCGCCCGAACGATCCCGAGACGGAGATTGAGAAATTCGAATCCTGGCGCGCCAGTATCCAGCCCGGCGGGTCACCTGGTGCAGACGAGCCCATGCCCTCAATTGTCGAACCCATCGTTATCAATGAAGTCCGCACACGCGATGGCGACCTCTCCAATGATGCCATTGAATTTTTCAATCCCACCGATTCCCCTATCAATATCATCAACTGGTTCCTCACAGACGATCTAGACTCTCCTCAAAAACTCTCAATCAGATCAACCACAACAGCAGCGGAACTTATCGTTCCAGCGAATGGCTACCTCTTCTTTCCTCTCTCCACTGGATCTCTCAGCCTCAGCTCGCAAGGCGAGCGCGTCTACCTCTACTCTGGAGATGTGAATGGTAATCTCACGGGCTATGTCGATGGCTTCGTCTTTGAAGGCAGTGCCGATGGGAGAACTTTTATCCGAGTGGAGAACGCCGATGGCCGCATCCGCTACCCGCAAGCTCCCCCTTCATTCGGATCAGAAAACCCTACACCTCCTGTGGCCGATGTCATCATCACAGAACTCTTCTATGCACCTCCGACTGCCACGACTTCTCTCGTAGAATTCATCGAGTTCGCGAATATCGGATCATCTACGGCTCAACTCTACGATCCTGCCAATCCAACGAATAACTGGCGTATCGAAGGCGTTGATTTTATTCTAAATGGCACACAACCGGAGCTCGCCCCTGGTGAAGTCGCAATCGCAACTCCGCTCTCACCAGAAGTCTTCCGTAGCACGTTCAACGTCCCCGCAGATGTGCAAATCTTCGGCCCTTACACCAGAGTCTTCTCAAACGGAGGAGAAACAGCTGGCCTCCAACGCCCTGAGAACCTCGACGATACAGACCCGACAAGAATTTCCTACATCGATGTCGATGAAGTCCTCTACGATAACAATTCTCCCTGGCCCACAGAAGCAGACGGCGGCGGCTTCTCTCTCGTCCGCAGCATCCACCGGAAGTGGGCTGATCAATCCACTGATTGGCAGATCGGCCTCATCGAGAATGGCACTCCCGGTATCCTCGAAGACGATTATAACCTCTGGTCCGTCCGCACCTTTCCAGAACTTCTTCTCCCCACAGTCGATGCGCCTACGAACCGTCTAGAAGACCTCGACGGCGATGGATTTAATAATCTCTTCGCCTACGCCTTCGATCTCGATCCAGAATCTCCTACCAGATCCCAATCCGATCGCCTCCCCCTATTCGTCATGGAGGCAGGCCGCTCTTCTGGAACATTCCGTTTCACCCAGAGAAGCAACCTGAACACTGCCGCCACATACATTGCCGAGACCAGCACCACACTCATTGCCAATTCCTTCACGAGCGAAGGCCTAACAGAAGCATCAACCTTCACAGACCCAGAAGGAATCACGATTCGTAGATTCCTAGACTCAGCACCGCTCCCTGCATCTACTAGGCGTTTCTTTCGCGTCCGCATCGAGCCCACCGCAGACTAAACAGCCAAAACTCAAACATCATTCACAACGCAACATACAACAGTCCCGACCTTCCGTAAATTCCGTGTGTTCCGTGGTTTGAAAAAGCATAAACCTCAGACTTGCCCAAGCGCCTCCTACCTCCTAAGCCACTTGCAACATGTCAGAGACTCAACACAAGCCCTTCCCCTTCGACGTTTTTGAAAAAGAATGGCAGGACAAATGGGCTGCAGAGAAGACCTACCGCACGCCAAACCCTGGCGATGCTGATTTCGACCCATCTAAGCCGAAATACTTCGTCCTCGATATGTTTCCTTATCCGTCAGGAGCTGGCCTCCACGTCGGGCACCCTGAGGGATACACCGCCACAGATATACTCGGCCGCTACAAACGGATGAACGGCTTCAATGTGCTCCATCCGATGGGCTGGGACGCCTTCGGTCTGCCTGCTGAGCAATACGCCATTAAAACGGGTCAACACCCACGGATCACGACAGAGGCGAATACCAAGAATTTTAAAGAACAGCTTCAGCGTCTGGGCTTCGCCTACGACTGGGACCGCGAAGTGAACACCACTGATCCAGAATACGTCCGCTGGACTCAATGGATCTTCCTACAGCTCTATAACAGCTACTACTGTGATGACTGCCAGAAGGCGAAGCCCATCTCTGAGCTAGAAGCAAAAGGCTGGACTCAAGAACAAATCGATGACGTCCGCCTCGCATTCATCCATGAAGCTCCCGTGAACTGGTCCCCCTCTATGGGCACCGTGCTCGCTAACGAAGAAGTCGAAGAGTGGAAGGCCAAAGGCGAGACTGTCGAACGCCGTCCCCTCCGCCAATGGATGCTGCGCATCACGAAATACGCTGAACGCCTCATCGATGATCTCGAACCCCTCGACTGGCCAGATTCTATCAAAGCCCTCCAGCGTAACTGGATCGGAAAAAGTGAAGGTGCTGAAGTCGTTTTCGATGTCGAAGGCAATGATATCACCGTCTTTACCACACGCCCTGATACCCTCTTCGGGGCGACTTATATGGTGCTCGCTCCAGAGCACCCACTCGTCTCAGAGATCACGACCACCGAGAATAAAGAGCGCGTTGAAGCCTACATCAAGACCTGCGCCTCTAAGTCCGACATGGACCGTGGACTCGATAAAGAGAAAACGGGAGAGCCAACTGGTGCCTTCGCCATTAACCCCGTCAACGGAGAGAAAATCCCCGTCTGGATCGCTGACTACGTCATGATGGGATACGGCAGCGGAGCCATCATGGCCGTGCCTGCCCACGATGAGCGCGACTTCGCTTTCGCGAAAAAATTCGACCTCTCCATCATTCAAGTCGTCCAGCCGAAGGGCGATACCGATTGGCAGGGCTACACAGATCATGGCACAGCTGTTAATTCTGGCTTCCTCGACGGACTATCCACGTGGGATGCAAAGGCTAAGATGATCGACTGGTTAGAGTCAGAAAATAAGGGCTCGCGTAAGATCCAATACAAGCTCCGCGACTGGCTATTCTCCCGCCAGCGCTACTGGGGCGAGCCATTCCCTCTCCTCTGGGATAAAGAAACGGGCCAGCACTCTGCCCTCCCTGAGAGCGAACTCCCCCTTCTTCAGCCAGAGATGGAGGACTTCAAGCCGACTGGTGATCCACGCGGTCCGCTCCTCAATGCGAAGGACTGGATCAACTACAGTGAAACATGCACACGCGAGACAAACACCATGCCTCAGTGGGCAGGCTCCTGCTGGTATTACATGCGTTACTGTGACCCTAGTAATACTGACCGATTCATCTCCAAAGAATCCGAGCAATACTGGGGTGGCGAAGACGCCTTCGTAGACCTCTACGTCGGCGGCACAGAGCATGCCGTCCTTCACCTTCTCTACGCCCGTTTCTGGCATAAAGTGCTTCACGACCTCGGCCACCTTGACTCCGTCGAGCCTTTCAAAAAACTTGTAAATCAAGGACTCATCCTTGGTGAAGACGGTCAGAAAATGTCTAAATCACTTGGCAATGTCGTCAATCCAGATGATGTCGTTCGCGACTACGGCGCTGATAGCCTACGCCTCTACGAAATGTTCATGGGGCCGCTAGAGCAAGTGAAGCCATGGCAGATGAAAGGCGTCGAAGGCGTTTCTCGCTTCCTCGCAAAAGTCTGGCGCTTACAGGAGAAACTCTCCACAGATGCAAAACCATCTAAGGCCCTCCTCAAAGTCCTCCACGAAACGATCAAAAAAGTCGGCGAAGACATCGAGAAGCTGAGCTTTAACACAGCTATCAGCCAAATGATGATCTGCACAAAAGCCTTCCAAGATAACGAAGGCGGCGTGCCAGCTGCAGAGCTAACAACATTCCTCAAAGTTCTCAACCCATTCGCTCCACATCTCACAGAAGAGATCAATCTCCAGCTCGGACATACTGAACTCCTGAGTGAACAGACCTGGCCAGCTTATGATGAACAGCTCATGATCGAGTCTGAGGCCACTATTATCATTCAAGTAAATGGTAAACTGCGGGCCAAACTCATCGTTCCAAAAGACATCTCTAAGGACGAACTCGAAGCACTCGCTCTAGCTGATGAGAACGTCATCAAGCAGACTGAAGGCAAGACACTCCGAAAAGTGATCGTCATTCCTGGAAAGCTAGTTAATATCGTAGCAAATTAAACACTACATCCACAGTATTTCACCATCAAAACAGCTCCTAACTGAGCTGTTTTTTTGTGCCTGAATTTCTCCATGATTAAAACAAATGCAACTATTCTGCATTTAAAGTTGACAGAAACGCTTGGTTAAATGCAAATGGATTGCATCTAACGCCTTCAAACATATCCCATGTTGTTAGAATTTTATCCCTTACATGAAAGCACTAAACCCAAAATGCACCTTCGCTCTCATCGCGACATCTGCCTCACTGACAGCAGACACACTCGCTCAAGAACAACTTGAAAACACCTTAGACATTGGCGAACTCGGCTCAGTTGTCGTGATCGGCACCAGCGATGACTACAAAGCGTCTGAAGCCAGTGAAGACCTCGCGGGCCCTTATGACATCGTCACTCGAGAGGAACTCAAATACGAGCATCCTGATGATACATTAGAACTCTTCGCCAAACTCCCCGGAGTGAATATCGCCCGCTACAATCAAGGGATCATTAATACAGATATTGGTATTCGTGGCTTCGGCACAGACGGCGTGACGCCTCATGCCAAACTCCTGATCGATGGCATTCCTTCCAATATTCACAACGGTTACAACGAGCTCGATCAAATGTTCCCGCTCGCTATCGGAAGTATCCAAGCATTTAAGGGAACCAGCGATCTTCGATATGGCCTCTACAATGTAGCTGGCTCATACAATGTCTTC
>CALFDI010000013.1 GCA_937952875.1 uncultured Verrucomicrobiales bacterium | reverse complement strand
ACACGACAGTCGCTCGGATGGGTCTTGTTAATCTCGCTCACCGGACAATACGGCGTAAAAATGCTGCGAAACGAATGCTCGCATACGCGGAGGAAAATCTCACTGCGCGAGAACTAGATGAGTTAGAGGATGTCTACTTTGGACATACACATAATGCCTTTCAAGGGTATCAGTATGCGGGAAAGACATTTCACAACACTGGCGGTGCTTTGATTCGAGTCCCATGTGTCATTCACCAGTTTTTTCTCAAGCCGGAAAGTCTATTGAATTTTTAATATCCGGCGAATCACGTATCTCCAAGTAACGAACGCATCCTTCCATAACGTTCTTAATTTCCCAGTATTGAAACGCCTCGCGCTGGTCAGTAGCGGTGGGCTTAATACAGTTAGGAGACCTAGTTTTCTCGCTCGTAATCCGAGTTCGACATCTTCAAAGCATGCTTGCTGAGGCACGCCATCTAGAGTTTTGAGGACATCTCTTCGGATCCACATGGCTTGATCTCCGTATGTGATGCCTAGTAATTGAGCTCTCAGACCAGCTAAAGCTGATGTGAGAGAGAATATCCAACTTTTGCCTGAAAACTGGCGTTTAAAGCATCCTGCATGTGCGCCACTGCGAAGTGCTGACTTGAGAGCATCGTGCGATCCTCTTTGCAGTTGAGTATCGGCATGCAAGAATAAGAGAGCATCTCTCGAGCTATGCTGCGCTCCTAGTTCGAGTTGTTCGGCTCGTCCACAGTGGCACGTTCGCACAGTTACCCCATATGATTCAGCGAGCGCGATGGTCTGATCTGTCGATCCTCCGTCCACGACTGTGATGGCCTCTTTCTTCCAGCCATCTGCGAAAAGGAGCCTGAGGGTGAGTTCGATATGTGCCTCTTCATTGAGAGTGGGGATCACAACATCAATCTCTGGAGTAGAAAGTGCATGGAATGGTGAGGAAAGCTTTGTGCCGGATGGATTCATCATTTATTATCTGCGCGACAACATATGACTAACCTTCCGGAACAATTAGGACAAACCGAAGCTGCGAAACCAGTGGCATTTGGGCGTGTCCTCATTGTCATGGCCGCAGGCTTTGTCGTTCTTGCGGGTCTCAGGGCGGCTGGGGGATTTTTCATTCCTATTTTATTAGCTGCATTTATCGCGACCGCATCAGTCCCGATGACTGACTGGCTCAGGCGCCATAAGGTGCCACGCTCTCTCGCAGTAGCGATTACCGTGCTTGTCGATTTCGCATTCCTTGCAGCGATTGTCTTCGTAGGTTTTTCTCTACTAGGTGACCTTCAGGGAAAATGGGAGACTAAGTATCAGGGACTCCTGACAGAAAAAGTCGCCGACTTAGCAGTCACGATTACCGAGATTTTAGAGAAGTGGAAAGTCGAAGGCGCGAAGGAAAAAGTCGACGCATACTTCAAAGAAAAGTCTCTTGAGTCCTTGAAGGCTCTTGAGTTTAGTCAAGTTTGGACGCTGTCGACTGATCTTGTTGGACGGGTGGCAAAATTTTTAGGAACGGCATTTATCGTTTTTATACTCACTGTGTTCATGCTCACCGAGGCGCGGATGTTTGGCCGCAGGCTCAGTGCCATTCGCAAGGCTGATGGACCGAATTTTCAGAGGCTCATGAGTGCCGTGCACGATATTCAGAAATTTCTCGGCATTAAGACCATCATCAGTCTCTTCACAGGTGTTCTAGCGGGTTTTGTCTGTTGGTTAGCAGGACTAGATTTCCCGATTCTCTGGGGAATCGTTGCGTTTGGGATGAATTATATACCAGTCGTTGGCTCAGTCTTTGCTGGCCTACCGCCAGTGATCCTGGCGCTGCTCGTTCAGGGTGGTTGGTCAGCATTTGCAGTCGGCCTGTGCTACGTTTTGATCAATATAGCACTGGGAAACCTTGTTGAACCCATGTTGATGGGACGTCGCTTCGGTCTATCGACACTCGTTGTGATCACATCTGTCCTATTCTGGGGATGGATCTGGGGTCCTGTTGGCATGTTACTCGCAGTGCCTATTACGATGATGCTAAAAGTAGGGTTAGATAACAGTTCTGACTTCCGCTGGATAGCGATTGCCATCAGTAAAGAAAGGGGGCCGGAGAAGAAACTCGCATTGCCTGCGACGATTCCTGTGCTCCAGTCTGAAAGTGATACTACTGACGCACCTGAGTCAGTCTAGCCATGTCCCGTTTTCAGAAAATCGTCGTCGCCGCCTGGTCGGGCGTCGTCTTACTGGTCTTTGCTGGCTCGATCGTCCGGTCGACGGGATCTGGGCTAGGTTGCCCTGATTGGCCGAAGTGCTATGGCTGCCTCATCCCTCCGACATCTGCCGATCAAGTCGACTTCGAATCACTCGACATCGAAAAGTTTAAAGCAAAGGCCGAACGGCACGGTGGGAATCCTGATAACGTAACGGCCGAAAGTTTACGCCGCGATTTTAACCCTGTTGCGACGTGGATTGAGTTCATTAATCGGCTCATTACTCTGCCAGTGGCGATTTTCACACTCTTAGTCTTTTCCTTCAGCGTAAAGGAGGCGATGCGTGGTAGGCCAAGTGTCTTCCTTGCTGGTATGGCTGGTGTCGCCATCGTTCTCATTAATGCGATCATGGGCGCGCGCATCGTGTATAGTGGTCTTTCTCCCGGAGTCATCACAGTGCACATGGCTCTCACGATGCTTCTGCTCTGTGTATTTGTCTATGCTGGTTGGCGTGGTCAGGAGAAGCCATGGACGATTTCTTTCGTAGATGGGCGGCGTAAGGGAATTGTCGCACTCGCTTCCTGTATATTTTTCCTGACTCTTGCCGAAGTCGTTATGGGGTCTCAAGTGAGAGAATTGACGGATGAATTAGCCAAGTCACACAAAGGGGAGGAGCGTTCGCTCTGGATACATGAATTAGAGCAAAGCTGGATTTACTTGATTCATCGTAGTTTTTCTTGGCTCATCGTTTTGGGCACGCTTGCCTTTGCCTTTTTAGGGAAAAAGGCTCTCACAAATGGTTTCGGTTGGATTGAAAAGGTCATCTTCGGGCTTGTCTTATTACAGATGATTCTCGGTGTTGTGATGTCTCAGTTTGCCATTTATCCCGTCGTTCAGGTGGCGCA
>CALFDI010000012.1 GCA_937952875.1 uncultured Verrucomicrobiales bacterium | reverse complement strand
ACTATTGGTGGCAGAAACCAGAACTCACACATGTGGCACTCACAGACACAGAAGGCGTAAAATCTCAACTCAGCCTCAGTCCGCAGAAAGACAAAATCGCGTGGATAGAAGGAAACGGAGCCCTCTGGATCTCAAAGGTCGACGGATCTGAAGCAAAGCTCCTACGTGATGGATGGGATAGTCCATATTACTCTTGGTCACACGATGGCCACTGGATGACGTTTTCCTCTCAAAACGAAAATTTTAATAGCGATATCTTCATCATCCCCACCGATGGATCAGCCCCAGCAGTAAATATCTCACGTCACCCAGATAATGAATATTCCCCTTCATTCTCGCCGGATGGCACACACATCTCTTTTGTGGGCATGCGCCATGGGGAAGAACTCGATATCTACTACGTCCCACTCACTAAGGAAGAAAGTGAGATCACTGAACGAGATAGGAAACGAGAAAAGGCAGTCGAGAAAATGAAAAAAGATGATCTCTACAAAGAGAAGCCATCTTCAAAAAAAGATCTCAAAACAGATGAAGCATCCAAATCTCGCCTCTCGAAAAATCCTACTATTACAAAGATCGCAGAATTCCTTGAATCTCTTAACACCAAAGAAAAGAATTCAGAAGAACAAGACAACGATCCCGAAAAAGACCCAAAAAACGAGCCTGCAGGCTTCAAAATCGACTTTGAAGATATTCACGAGCGCATCCGCAGAATCGATATAGACATCCGCCCTAGATCACTCACATGGAGCCACGACTCAGAGTCACTCCTCTTTCAAAACGACAAGAAACTATACTCCGTTGAACTCAAATCTGACGCAAAGCCAAAAAAGATAACAGACAATGGTGGAGACATCATCCGCATTGAAAAGGATAACCATATTTACTGGATATCAGGTAATAAGCCTGCATTCTTTAATAAGAAAAAGAATACTACCTATGGATTCAACGCATCCATTGAAAGAGTGCAAGAAGACTACCAGCGCCTCGGCATACGCCTCATCTGGCGCATCATGAGAGATCAATTCTATGATCCCGCGTTGAATAACAAGGACTGGCCAGCCATTTTAAAGAAATACGAAAACCACGCCGCAATCGCCCCTGATAGTAGCTCATTTAACAGGGTGGCTAATATGCTGTTAGGTGAACTGAATGCCTCTCATATGGGATTCCGCACAAATAATGTGTGGCCTAAGGCTTACACGCCAACGAATGCAAAAGATCTCACGCTCCTTCATCTAGGGGCGGAATATGATTACGATCACACAGGAGAAGGCCTCCTCATTTCTACCATCATTCCAAATAGCCCAGCAGATAGAGAAAAGAGCAAGCTCCACATAGGAGATATTATACTCAGTATTAATGGTGCAGCAGTCAACTCTGACACCCCACTCCATACCGTCCTCACTGGACGACTAACCGACACTATAGAAATCGTATTTAAGCGTTCTGACAAAGAACTCACCACATCACTGCAGCCCATATCCTACAGCCGAGCACGCAGCCTAGCACGCAAAGCGGATCTCGCAGCATATGCGCATCACGTTCATGAATCCAGCAATCAAGGCATCGGCTACATCCACGTCGCTGCGATGGCCTGGAAAGAGTTTGAAGAGTTCGAGAAAGATATTTTTCAAGAAGGCTACGGCCGAGATGGACTCATCATCGATGTCCGGGACAATGGCGGCGGCTTCACCGCTGACCACTTACTCACCGTTCTCACCCCGCCCCGCTTTACTTATACCGTCCCACGTGGTGGCGAGATAGGTTACCCACATAGTCGCCGCGTCTATGCGACTTGGCATAAGCCCATCGTCGTGCTCTGTAATCAGCATTCATACTCGAACGCCGAAATCTTCGCGCATGCCATTAAGGAATTAGATAGAGGCAAAGTCATCGGCGTTCCCACTGCAGGCGGAGTAATCTCTACAGGCTCTCGTCAGATTCTCGATCTTGGTAGACTGCGCCGTCCCTTTAGAGGCTGGTTCCTCAACTCCAACGGAAAAGATATGGAACTCTACCCAGCCGTTCCCAATATCATCATCTGGAATGATGTCGGAAAACCATCCCCCAAAGATGACCGCCAACTCTCAAAAGCAATCGAAGTCCTCAAAAAAGACATCCAAACCTTCAAAGCCAACCCTGTAAAACCGGCCAAATATAGATCACAAACGAAGTAAGTCAGAGTATCTACATTTTTCGTAATTCTCCACTCTGTATGCTTGCAGTGTCGCAATGATTTTTTGCATATAAGTTCTTAGTGCTCATTGCGCCAAGTAGAATGACACCGAAGAGATCTTGAAAAAGATCATGGTGATGGTCGTTGCGCCAGAAAGAATGCCCCCCGGATGAAAACGTTATCTGGGATCATGAGTTACCAAAGTAAGGAAGAGTATTTAGAAAGTTGTCGAGCGCGATGCCCAAGTAGGAAGTGCAGTGGGAAAAGTGCGATGACCGATGAGGTCAACGATGTCTTTGGTTAAGAGCGCAAGCATACGATCAAGGCCCTCAACGGTAAGGTGAGTTTAGGAAGGTATGCGAAAAAACGCGGGTCAAAGCCCACCTACGGAGCCTCCGAAATCGATGTCAGCATCGCGATCTGAAGACTCAGCGAGCAACCTTTCGGAGTGCGACTTTAAGCCACTTTGTCAGACTGGTTGAAGAGCTACCAAAAACATAGTGGCGGACTCTTCAAGAGCACTCGCAACGGTATCACTGGGTTACAGTGCGCGGACTTTAGATCGCATCGTCATGCCCTTTCGAATGACAGGAGAAGGTAGTAGTCGAGGCCTTTGGCCTGTTTCTTGTGGTCGTCTGACATTTTTTGAGAATGATGAGGCTCAGTATTCGACGGTAGTGCGTAAGCTTTGACCTCTTCTGGAACTCACATTTCTTAGACTCGCTGATTCTGATCTCAATAGACGTGCATCTAGTGAAAAAGGGTGTATCTCTCTTCTCATATTAGATGAGCGATTCTAAAGAGACAGAGCCTGTAGAGGTGATGGATGAGGTAAGTGACTCAGAGGCTAAGCCTACGAGCAAACGTCCGTCATTTCGTAGTGACTTAGCGGTGTTGACGAAGGTGCGCTTGAATATTTTTGTGCTGATTACGACCTTGTTTGGCTTCGTTTTAGCAACGAAGTCGCTGGGGGCTGGCTGGTCAGGGGATCATGTTTGGCTTCTTGTGCATACTCTCATAGGCACGGCGTGTGCCGCCTTTGGCTCGGCGGCTTTCAATCAGCTCATGGAGGTGGAGGAGGATAGTCAGATGAAGAGGACGGCAGATCGCCCTCTGCCGTCTCGGCGCATGAGCACGCAGATGGGCTTTGCGATTGGGTGGGGACTATCAGCCTTCGGTATTATTCACCTCGCTGCTAAGGTCAATGAGCAGGCGGCTTATGCAGCGGCGATTACCTTAGGAATATACGTGTTCATCTATACGCCGATGAAGCGTTGGAGCTCGCTCAATACTCTGGTGGGCGCTATTCCTGGTGCGATTCCTCCAATGATCGGTTGGGCTGGAGCGGGGGGAGATGTGTTTGATCTCGGGTCATGGATTTTATTCGCGCTCTTGTTTTTCTGGCAGCTTCCGCATTTCGTTGCGATTAATTGGCTGTGCCGTGAGGAATATGAAGAGGCTGGATATAAAATGTGGGCGAACGGTGATGTGAGTGGGCAGAGGACAGCGTGGATCGCGTTTTTCTTTTCTCTGGTGCTAGCGGCAGTTGGTCTTTGGCCAGGCTTTAGTGGTCATGTTCCTTGGTGGGCTGCTGGAATAGTGTGCGCAGCAGGGTTAGTGACGGCGTGGTTATCTCTGGCATTCCGCGTGAGCGGTGAGAGGACGACAGCGAGACGTCTGTTCTTCTCGACGTTGATTTACCTGCCTGTGGTGCTGGGTTTACTTGCACTCTCATGGAAGCAGCTCTAGTGTGGCGCCGCCTAGCTGAAGAGAGTCGGGCATTTATCCCATGCAAGAGCCACTGGTCCCCGCCGAGCGAAATTCAAAAGCGATCTTTATCACGGTTGTCTGCCTGATCGGCTTAATGTTAGGCGGTATATTCGTTACGAAAGCCTACATTCGTCTATTAGAGAGGCAGCAATCAGAATTCCGCCCTGAATACAAAAAGCGGCTCCAAAAAAACTTCCAAATGGTGCGCCATGATCGGGAGGCTGTGGGGCTCAATCAGCTAGAGGGAAAGGTCTGGTTGGCCACTCCATTTGTCTCAGGCCAGCCAGAGACAGGTCGTGCGAGCCGTGAAGCGATGGTTAAAATGGCGTCGTCATTCGTGGACACTAAAGATGTGGTATTTCTCCTTCTTGCAGTGAATCCTGAGACAGATTCTGTAGAGAAAATGCAAGCCTTCGCGCAGGGAAATGAACTCGCGTTACCACAGTGGTGGCTGGTAGGTGCTGAGGGGGAGAAGCTGCGGAAGTTTATGAAAAATGAGCTTCGATACGGCATTTTCCCGCATGAAAAAGACGGTTCGTGGAATTTCGATACCTCAGTGGTAATTGTGGATAGACAAAGGCATATACGAGGGCATTTTGATTTCGACCGAGCAGCCGTAGAGAACGCAAAGCATCAGGAAGCGAAGGGGAAAGATCCTGAGTATCCGAAGCTCATGCTAGAGCGTCTGCAGAAAACAATCGATTACCTCCTGACCAACGATCAATAAATGAGTGATAAAGCAAAAATCGCGGCGATTTATACAGGTGTCGCCATTATCTGTGCCGGTATCATAGCGATGGTGGCCTTCACTCGTGGTGGTATGCGTGCGAATCACGAGCTAGTCGCGAATGTCGGTAAAGATACTTCAGCGCCTGTCATAACCCAGCTCACAGAAGGGCAGAAGGTGATTACTCAAGATGGTAAGGAAATGGACATCTTGGACTTAAAGGGAAAAGTATGGGTGTTTGTCCAATTCTTTGCGGCTTGCCCGCAGTGTGCTCAGCGTAATCTCACAGAGTTAAAAAGGCTCGTTGATCGTTATAAGAATGAGCCTGATTTTCGTCTCGTCTGTATCACTGTCGATCCTGAGCGCGATAATATAGAGAGGCTAAAGGGCTACGCTGATGTGTTAGGTGCAGATAGTTCTAGGTGGTTATTTTTAACAGGAGAGTCTGAGACGCTCATGCCCTACATGGTGTCACAGATAAAGTATCCGAAAGTGAAGCGAAGAACGGATCCTGCGCAGATCGCTCAATTCGGAGAATTTGCGCACGACTTGATGCTCGCAGTCTTTGATCGTGATCTTCAGATGAGAGGGAAGTATGAACTCTTCGGGTTAGAGGAAAAAAAACCCGGCCAATACAAAGAGAATGTCAACGCGATGAACAAAAAAATCCGAACCTTTCTGGAACAATAAGTTTAGGCCATGTCTCAAAAGATCGAAATTCAATTGTATCGAGATCGTCCAGAAGATCTCGAGCTAGCGGCTAAGCTTCGCAAAGCTGCCTGGATTCTCTCAGCCGCAGTCTTGGGGCTCGTCATGGTCATGCGGCGTGTGAAGATTCCGGTGCCTGAGGGCTTTGACGTCAGTTTTCTTCCTCCGGTCCATGCGCTTATTAATGCCACTGCAGCTGTCGTGCTGATACTCGCGGTGGTGGCTATTAAGAAGGGAAAGGCTGAGCAGCATCGGAAGCTGATGCTCACAGCTCTGGGGTTATCAGTGCTTTTCCTGCTCTCATATGTGACCTATCACTTCACGACGACCGAGACGATCTATGGTGAGACTGATGGTGTGAAGGGGCTTAGCGATGCCGAGAAAGACGCTGTCGGTCCATGGCGATTCCTTTATCTCTCGATTCTCATTCCTCATATCATACTCGCTGCAGTGAGTTTTCCGTTTATCCTTTTTACCTTCATTGCGGCATGGACGAATCAATTTGATCTTCATAAAAAGCTCGCGCGAAGGGTGTTTCCTATTTGGCATTTTGTGGCCGTCTCAGGGCCTATCTGCTACTTCATGCTTCGTCCCTATTACTAAGTCTTTCGTATGGAAATTTTTTCTTATTCTGACAGTGGTTACGCTGACTTTATCCAGACTCTCGATCGTCGTGCTCTGCCAGGAGGCAGTGTCGCTAAGACCGTGTCTGCCATGATAGCAGATATTCAGGAGCGCGGTGATGCTGCAGTTTTTGGTTATACATCACAGTTCGATAAAGCTGATCTAACAGCTCAGACAGTGAGGGTGACTGCGGAAGAGATCGCTGAGGCTGAGGCCACTGTGAGCGATGAGACGAAGAAGGCGATCGCGGCGACTCGTGCAAACATTCACGACTATTCTCGCCACTCACTAAAGAAGAATTGGACTGATAGAAATGCTCAGGGTGCCGAGATCGGAGAGCGCTTCACTCCATACGACCGTGTTGGGATTTATATTCCTGGAGGGAAGGCTCCTCTCGTATCGACGGCTCTCATGACTGGGGCATTCGCTCAGGCAGCTGGAGTTCCTGAGATCGTTGCAGCGACTCCTGTAGGTGCAGATCTAAAGGTGAATCCAGCACTGTTATACGCGCTCGTGCAAGCTGGTGCGTCAGAGATTTTGAAAGTTGGCGGCGCTCAAGCGATTGCGATGATGGCTCTGGGGACTGAATCTGTTAGGCCTGTAGAGAAAATCTTTGGGCCAGGGAATCCATTCGTAGTGGAGGCTAAACGTCAGCTCATAGGAGCGGTGTCCATTGATCTGCTTCCTGGGCCGAGTGAAATTCTCGTGGTCTCAGATGATTCAGGGAATCCAGCCTTTATCGCTGCAGATTTGCTCGCTCAGGCAGAGCATGGTGGTGATTCGGTTATAGGCTTTTTCACAACTTCTGCAGATCTAGTAGAAAAGGTGAAAATAGAGATCGAACAACAGGCTGCAAATCTTACCCGAGGAGCGATGATCCGCGAAGTCTTAGAAAAGGGGACTTTCGTTGTGATTACAGAGACACTCGATCAAGCGATTGATCTCTGTAATGACTTTGCCCCAGAGCACTTATCACTCATCGTGGAAGATGAAGATCATTGGCTTCCGAAGGTGAAGACATCGGGTGCAATTTATGTGGGAAATTATTCGCCCGTTGCTGTGGGAGATTTTCTAGCAGGACCGAGTCACACGCTGCCTACAGGAGGGTCTGCGAAGTCTTTTTCAGGTCTGCGTGCAGATCAATTTCAACGCCGGACCAGCATCGTAAAGCTCGATAGAGCTGCGGTCGAAAAGTCCGTGCCTGCGGTCAGTGAATTTGCCAGAGTGGAGGGCCTAGACGCTCACGGGTATTCGACAGTGATTCGTGTCGAGCGTGGGTAAATTCCGTTACTTACACTCTGCGCAGATTCCGTAGAATTCCAGCTCATGATGTAGCTTCGTAAAGCCTGTTTCTTTTGCGAGTTCTTCTTCGAGCTTATGGACAGGGCAGGCGATATCTAATGCCTGAACAGTCCCGCAGTCTTCACAGATGAGGTATTCATTATGTGCGTGCCCTGTCTTGAGCGTGAACTTCGCGCCGCGCTCAGAAAAATTCAAACGTCTCAAAAGGCCGATATCTTCTAGGCGATGAAGAGTGCGAAAGATCGTTGTCCGATCACAGATCTTACGAAGGTCAGGATGAGACTCAAGATCTGCGAGTGAGACAGGAAGCTTCTGTTCCATCAGGACACCAACGATGGCAGTGAGCGCTTTAGTGATACGCAATTTCTTAGCTCGGCATGTGTTCAAGATATCTTCCACGCTTGAGAGGATACTCGTTTAATAGGTCTTGTCGAGGTTCTGCTACGGTCACCTTTTGACCATGAGCTGATTGAGGATTTATCCATTATGGATTCCCCGTTAATGAAAATGATCTCTATGACTGAGTGAGAGAATCAAGAAAAAGAAAATACGGGCGAAAGGAATCGAACCTTCACGGGATTACTCCCACCAGAACCTAAATCTGGCGCGTCTACCAATTCCGCCACGCCCGCGTTTTTTCTTTATGTAGCTATCTTCGATGGTGCACTCGAGAGGAATCGAACCTCCACGGGGTTGCCCCCACTAGAACCTGAATCTAGCGCGTCTACCAATTCCGCCACGAGTGCTTAATCGATGAAGCGGGCGGAGAAAAACACTGTGAGGCTCTGTTTGCAAAGACAATTTTGCTTTTTTGAGGATTATTTTTTCTCACCAGACTGCTTAGAGATCTTATCTAAGATGCCGTTCACGAATCGGTGTGAGTCTGTTGTTCCGTAGAGCTTTACGATATCCAGAGCTTCATTGATCGCGACTGGATTCGGCACGTCGTCACAGAAGAGAATTTCATACAGTCCGAGTCGTAGCACACAGCGGTCGATTGGGTCGATTCGTTCTGGGCTATAGTTCTCGACGACTGCGGAAATCGCTTCATCGAGGCTTTCTTGCTTAGCAGAAACCTTCGAGACGAGAGCTTCGACTTCAGTTCGTAAAGCAGAGACACTAACATGTGCGTCTTTAAG
>CALFDI010000011.1 GCA_937952875.1 uncultured Verrucomicrobiales bacterium | reverse complement strand
GTTCTTTATATGCAGTGGCAGCAGATGGACTGGCCTGTTTTAGCTGATCCGTTTAACGAACTCGGGATCAAGGTCGTTCCCATTACACTCCTAATCGATGAGTCAGGTGTGGTGCGTTATAAGAATCCTAAGAAGGAAGATCTACAAACATTTCTTGCGACAGACTATCCGGAGAGTGATGCGCCACAGACGATTGAGCCCTTTCAGCAAAGTATTCAGTCTCTCAAAGAACGCTCAGAAGATCCGCAGTCACTCTTCCAGCTAGGAGTTGCTTATCGTCAACGTTTTGACTCTGAGCAACGTCAGCCTGATGACTTTTCCAAGGCGATAGATGCCTGGAAAAAAGCTCTCTCTCTGAACCCTGATCAATACATTTGGCGCCGCCGCATTCAGCAATACGGCCCACGCCTCGATAAGCCTTATTCATTTTACGATTGGGTCACACGAGCGCGTAAAGAAATCACAGCACGTGGTCAGATTCCTCATCAGCTCAGTGCTGAGCCGAGTGGATCTGAATTCGCGCGTCCTCAGTCTAGGAAGAAAGGGCAACCCTCGCAGAGTAAAGCTCACCCCGATCCTGAGGGCAAAGTCACTCGGGACGATCAATCATTGTTAAATGTCCAGACGATCATTGTTCCCTCGACGCAAGATTCGCAAGAAGCCATGCGCGTTCATCTGCACTTTACCCCAGATGATGCTCGCAAAGTCCACTGGACAAATGATGCCGGGCAGCTGTCGTTTTTCCCTAAAACGGATTCAAGTTTTACAATTCATGATCTCACTCATCTGGAAAAAGTTCCTGATGAGCTAACTTCAGCTGAGACTCGCTCTATTGAATTTGAAGTTCGTCCAGCGAAGGGGAAGAAGCTTCCGACATCTATCGAAGGTGCTGCGTTTTATTACGTGTGTCTCGGCGATGATGGTGTCTGCCTATACCTCCGTCAGGACATCACGATATTATCGAAATGAGAGAGTTTCTGGTTAGCTAGATAGCAGGCATTTGCTGGCTGATGCAGTGGAGGCTGCCGCCTTCCTTTACGAGGTCGAGACAGTCTATGGGAATGATTTTCCTTCCGGGGAAAAGCGGGGCGATGATCTCAAGGGCTGCTTGGTCATTCTGAGTCTGTCGAAATGTTGGGACGAGGACGGCTTCGTTGATGATAAGGGAATTCACGTAACTCGCAGGTAAGATGGGGAGTCTCCAGTTGGGGATGGCGCAGGGGTCTGGTAAATTTACTGTGTGGATAGTAAATGGTTCGCCATTAGGTGTTCTGAATGTTTTCAGTCGGTCCAGATTCTCCTGTAGGACAGATTCGTTTGCCCCACCCGGGTCGATTGATGTGAGTAGAGTCGTATCATTGACGAAGCGGGTGAGGTCATCGATGTGGCCGTCAGTATCATCGCCTTCGATACCATTTTTTAACCAGAGAACCTCTGAGATCCCGAGATACTGTTTTAATCGGTTTTCAATCTCTGCTTGTGTGAGATGAGGGTTTCGATTGGGATTTAAAAGAACAGCTTCTGTAGTAAGAAGCTGCCCACAGCCGTTGATTTCAATCGATCCGCCTTCTAGGATCATGCCGCAGTCTGTGCGCGGGATGTTAAGGCTTTCAGAAATGCGTTCTGGAATTTGATTATCGAGATCATAGGGTAAAAACTTCTCCCCCCAGCCATTAAATCCCCAGTCAGTGATGTGACGTTTGCCGTCTTTTATCACAAAAATAGGGCCATGATCACGGCACCAAACGTCATTTGTCTGATGGTCATGAAGACGGATGTTTTCCAGATTCCCGTTAGCGCATCGAATGTATTCGCGAATTCCATCATGGAGTGGCTCTATAGCATTGATGTCAACTTTCTGACTGTGACTGATGATGGAGGCGATCTCAGCGAACTTGCGATGCAGCGTCTGTCTATCGCCGCCCCAGAGATCGCTACGATACGGCCAGGAGAGCCAGATGGATTCCTGTGGCGACCACTCAGGAGGCATATACATGGGAGGAATGCTGACGATTTTTCGCCTTATGTTCAACTTTGAAAGGTCTTTGGTCTTGAATATCTGAATGATCGCGCAAGGGTCTGCGCACTGTGGCAGACGGGCATATAAAGATCACATATCCTGACCTACCGGTGGCGTCCCGGCGGGATGATATCATCGCGGCTATGCGAGATCATCAGGTGGTCGTCGTGGTCGGTGAGACAGGGTCTGGAAAGACGACACAGCTCCCGAAAATGGCTCTGCAACTGGCTCAGGAATTAGAGCTAAAAGGAAAGGTCGCCTGCACGCAGCCACGCCGGATAGCGGCATCGTCTGTCTCAAAGCGTGTCGCTGAAGAGCTAAAGGTTCCACTCGGTAAAGAAGTGGGATATAAGGTGCGCTTTACAGATGAGACCTCTCAGGACACTCGTCTCAAGTTCATGACAGATGGGATACTGCTGGCGGAGACGCAGGGAGACCCTGATCTGAATGAGTATCATACCGTCATCATAGATGAGGCTCATGAGCGCAGTCTAAATATTGATTTCTTGCTCGGGTTATTACGGAACCTGTTGGATCGCCGGAAAGATCTCCGTGTGATCATCTCCTCTGCGACACTGGATGCTGGAGGCTTCCAGAATTTCTATTCGACAGGGCGCGATGAAGATGTCCCGCTACTAGAGGTCGAGGGGCGGACTTTCCCTGTGGAGACTCATTATCTGCCGGAGCAGAGAAATGAAGACCTAGTTGGTCATGTCGCACGTGCTGTGGAGTGGATTTCCTCGGTCGATAGGCAGGGGGATATTTTGGTCTTTCTCCCTGGTGAACGAGAGATTCGTGAGTGTGCGGATACTTTAGAGGGGCGCGGCTATCCTGGGACGGATGTGTTGCCGCTCTTCGCAAGATTGGGGATGGCTGATCAGCAGAGAATCTTTCAACCGTCAGGTAATGTGAGGCGCATCGTTCTAGCGACGAATGTGGCTGAGACGTCTTTGACTATTCCGGGTATTATTTATGTCGTAGATAGTGGTGTAGCTCGCGTGAGTCGCTATAGTCCTGGGCGTCAGGTGCAACGGCTGCAAATAGAGCCTGTCTCGCAGGCCTCTGCTCGTCAGAGGAAGGGTCGTTGTGGACGTGTGACGGACGGGATCTGTGTGCGTCTTTACGATGAGGAGGACTTCAATGACCGTCCAGAGTTTACTGACCCAGAGATTCGCCGCAGTTCTCTCGCTGGTGTTATTCTGCGGATGAAATCTCTCGCTCTCCCTGATATCGAAGATTTTCCTTTAGTCGATCCACCATCACCTCGCCTGATCAGTGAGGGCTATCGCACTCTGCGTGAAATAGGGGCGATGACGAAGGAGAATGCTCTCACGGAGATAGGCTGGCAACTGAGTCGATTACCTGTGGATCCGCGCCTCGGGAGGATGCTGCTGTATTCTCGCCAAGAGCGGTGCACGGCGGAACTCGTAGTTCTCGTCGCTGCGCTGAGTCTAATGGATCCTCGCGAG
>CALFDI010000010.1 GCA_937952875.1 uncultured Verrucomicrobiales bacterium | reverse complement strand
ACGGCCTGTGATGCCATCGCTTGCGCCGGCACCTTCGACGAGGACTGTGCTGTCCTTTGTGACGACAGCTGACTTAGCTGAACCGAGCTGGTCGAGCTCAACGCTCTCGAGCTTGATGCCAAGATCTTCTGTGATGACGGTGGCACCTGTGAGGATGGCGATGTCTTCGAGCATAGCCTTACGACGGTCACCGAAGCCAGGAGCCTTAACAGCTGCAGCATTGAGGGTGCCACGGAGGCGGTTGACGACGAGTGCAGCGAGTGCTTCGCCTTCTACGTCTTCAGCGATGATGAGGAGTGGGCGACCAGACTTAGCCACCTTCTCGAGGACGGGAAGGAGGTCCTTCAGGTTCGAGATCTTCTTCTCGAAAATGAGGATGTGTGGTGACTCGAGCTTAGCTTCCATGCTCTCTGAATCTGTTACGAAATACGGAGAGAGGTAACCTTTGTCGAACTGCATTCCTTCAACGACGTCGAGTGTGGTCTCGATGCCCTTTGCTTCTTCGACTGTGATTGTGCCGTCCTTGCCGACTTTATCCATCGCCTCAGCAATGATAGTGCCGATCTCTTTATCCCAGTTCGCAGAGACTGTGGCAACCTGAGCGATTTCTTTCGTGTCAGAGACAGGCTTTGAGATCTCGGCGAGCTTAGCGACGATCGCTTCTGCAGCCTTAAGAATACCACGCTGAAGGGCGATCGGGTTCGCGCCAGCTGTGACGTTACGAAGACCTTCGCGGTAGATGGCCTCAGCAAGAACTGTGGCTGTCGTTGTGCCGTCACCAGCTACGTCAGATGTCTTAGAAGAGACTTCGCGAATGAGCTGAGCGCCCATGTTCTCGTATGCGTCTTCGAGTTCGATCTCCTTAGCAACAGAGACACCGTCTTTCGTGATTGTTGGTGAGCCGAACTTTTTGTCGAGGATGACGTTCCGACCAGAAGGTCCGAGAGTCGCTTTGACAGCGCGAGCGAGTTTTTCGACACCGCGGAGGAGAGCTTGACGTGCTTTTTCGTCAAATTGGAGTTGTTTAGCCATGATAGTGGTTTGTTTTTAAAATATGAGAGTATTAGTAGAATATTACTTAGTCATGATTCCGAGAATATCGGACTCATTCAAGATGAGGTAGTCGCCATCAGCTGTCTGAACATCTGTGCCGCCATACTTAGAGATGAGAACGATGTCATTCACTGCAACAGCGAATTCGATCGTCTTGCCATTCTCGTCTGTGCCACCAGTGCCGAGGGCGATGACTTCAGCTTCTTGAGGCTTTTCCTGAGCTGAATCAGGAAGAACGATTCCGCCTGCTGTCGTTGTCTCTGCAAGGAGGCGCTTCACGAGAACGCGCTGACCGATTGGTTTAATGTTAGCCATAATTATTTGGTATTAGTTTTTTAGGATTAAAAGGCCGATTAATTATCGAATCTATTAATAATTAATCGGCAAAGTGTTTATTTCAAAAAGAAGAGATTACTTATCCTCTTCTACGACTTCTGCGTCGACGACCTTTCCTTTGGCCTGACGTGGCTCAGAGGATTCACCTTCATCTGATGAAGGCTCAGCCTGTGGAGGAGCTCCGCCGGCGCCTTGAGCTGCACTTTGGAGCTGAGCGACCATGGCTTCGAGATCCGCTGAGGCGGTCTTAATTTTCTCAAGATCGTCTTCTTTCAGCGCAGCTTCGACAGCTTCGACTTTCTCTAGGATAGAGCTCTTCAGTTCTTCTGGAACTTGGTCGCCCATTTCTTCCATCTGAGACTTGATCTGAACGGCCATTCCGTCGGCCTTGTTCTTGATCTCGACTTCTTCAGCACGCTTGGCATCTGCTTCAGCATTCGCTTCTGCATCTGCTTTAGCTTTTTCGATTTCCTCCTCAGAGAGACCGCTTGAGCCTTCGATAGAGATTTTCTGCTCTTTGCCGGAGTTTTTATCCTTAGCAGAGACGTGAAGGATGCCGTTTGCATCGATGTCGAATGTGACTTCGATCTGCGGCTCACCACGACGTGCAGGCTCGATCCCATCGAGGCGGAAGTTACCGAGCATCTTGTTATCGGCGAACATTTTACGCTCACCCTGACAGATACGAATGTCGACTGCTGGTTGGTTATCTGCAGCTGTTGAGAATGTCTGAGACTTCTTCGCTGGGATGGTCGTATTACGCTCGATCATAGGAGTCGCGATAGAGCCATTCGTCTCGATAGAGAGTGAGAGTGGAGTCACGTCTAGGAGAAGAACGTCTTTCACATCGCCCATGAGGACACCACCTTGGATGCCTGCACCGAGAGCGACGACTTCGTCCGGGTTGACGCCTTTATGTGGCTCTTTTCCAGCAAGTTCTTTCGCGATCTCCTGCACCTTTGGCATACGAGTCATGCCGCCGACGAGAACCATTTCAGAAATGTCACTCGTGGTGAGTCCCGCTTCAGAAATACAATCGAGAACTGGCTTCTTCGTGCGGTTCAGAAGGTTCGCTGTGAGAGCCTCTAGCTTCGCACGTGAGATAGATGTCTGGATGTGCTTAGGGCCAGTCGCATCGGCTGTGACGAATGGGAGATTGATATCGTAGTTCTGAGATGATGAGAGAGCGATCTTTGCCTTCTCAGCTTCTTCTTTAATGCGCTGGAGCGCGTCTGGCTGACCAGATAGGTCGATATTCTCCGCAGACTTGAACTCGTCAATAATCCACTGGATGAGAGTATTATCCCAGTCATCACCACCGAGCTGTGTGTCACCATTTGTCGCGAGAACTTCGAAAACACCGTCACCGATCTCGAGAACGGAGATGTCAAATGTTCCACCACCAAGGTCGTATACAGCGATCTTTTCGTCGGACTTTTTATCTAATCCATAGGCGAGAGAGGCGGCAGTTGGCTCATTGATGATGCGGCGGACCTTGAGTCCTGCGATCTCACCTGCTGCCTTTGTTGCATTCCGCTGAGAGTCATTAAAGTAAGCTGGCACTGTGATGACAGCTTCTTCGATCTTTTCGCCGAGCTTTTCTTCAGCATCAGACTTCAGCTTCCCGAGCACCATGGCGGCGATCTCTTGTGGAGAATAAGTCTTCTTCTCCCCTTCTACTTCCACCTGAATGTGTGCATCACCATTGCCTGCCTCTACGATCTCGTAAGGCATCTTTTTATCAGCTTCTGTGAGCTCGGCGAATTTACGTCCGATGAGGCGCTTCGCGGAAAAGACAGTGTTTTTCGGGTTCGTCACCGCTTGGCGCTTCGCAGCCTGCCCAACGAGGCGTTCGCCGTTCTTTGCGAAAGCCACGACTGACGGAGTCGTCCGTGCGCCTTCAGAGTTTTCTAATACGGTAGCTTCGCCACCATCCATAACGGCCATACATGAGTTGGTCGTTCCGAGGTCGATTCCAAGAATTTTTCCCATTGTGTCTAAGTAAGTAAGAGTTGTGATTTTCGTTCTGCTCGATTGGCAGAGATTGCTCGCGGCTTCTTCTGCAAATGACAGGCCAACAGGCACCCTCTCCCCCGGAGCCCTTTATTTATCAGGGGAAAAAAATTATTAGAAATCGGAGGACGCCAAAAGCCACCCTAAAAAGAGCCACATTGACACACCATTAACAGCACTTGTGCCAAAGTGGCCTGGCGCAAGATGTCTCATAATGGCACTCTGCACACTTGGCATATGGCTCTTATAAAAATGCATGCTTCGCCTTTTCGTAAAAAAGACGTTGCCATCGCCGAATGGTCTGCATAGCGTCCCGCCGCTCACTCACAGCGAAAGCACTATCCGGATAGATGGCAGAGTGGTCGAATGCGCACGCTTGGAAAGCGTGTGAGGCAGCAATGTCTCCGAGGGTTCGAATCCCTCTCTGTCCGCCATTTCTAAAAAAAGCAGATTCTCATCCGAGGGTCTGCTTTTTTCGTATCTACCGCCTTCGCTAGACTGCAATTCGGACAGAAAAAAGCCTGCCTCTCAATGAAAGAAACAGGCTGAAAAGAAACAAAACGACGATTAAATTTCCGCAACTGGGAGCTGAGCGACTTCTTCGCGCAGGCTCGCAGCAAGTGGAGTCGAGAGATAACGCTCTGAGGCTGAGCAGCCAATTGTCACGATCCGCTTGCCTTTAAATTCAGGACGTTTTGCTAACTGCATAGCGCACCAGACATTTGCTCCAGTTGATATACCAGCTGGTAGACCTTCCATTTGAGCTAGTTTTTGAGCCGTCTCAAAGGCGTCTTCGTTTGTCACAGTTAGGCATTCATCGATGATTTCTGTATTCAGATTCCCTGGAATGAATCCAGCGCCGATGCCTTGAATCTTATGAGGACCTGGAGATCCGCCAGCGATAACAGGGCTATTCTCTGGCTCGACTGCGAAGACTTTCGCGTTTGGATTCCGCGCCTTGAGGATTTCTCCTACACCAGTAATCGTGCCGCCTGTGCCTACGCCTGCGACGAATACGTCCACCTGACCATCTGTGTCATTCCAAATCTCTTCTGCTGTCGTCTCGCGATGCACTTGAGGATTGGCTGGATTATCGAATTGAGACGGGCCGAAGGCTCCCTCTGTCTCTTCGATCATTTGCTTAGCCTTCGCGATTGCTCCACCCATGCCCTTTGGTCCAGGAGTGAGGACGATCTCAGCCCCTAAAAGGCGAAGCAAAACACGGCGCTCTTGAGACATTGTTTCAGGCATTGTCAGGATACAGCGGTATCCCTTAGAGCGAGCGACAAATGCAAGGGCTATGCCTGTATTTCCAGAGGTGGGTTCGATAATGAGCCCGCCAGGCTTAAGCTGACCATCGCGCTCAGCAGCCTCGATCATCGCCTTACCGATGCGATCTTTGACGCTAAAGAGAGGATTAAAAAACTCGCCCTTCACACAGATTTCAGCCTCTAGGCCT
>CALFDI010000009.1 GCA_937952875.1 uncultured Verrucomicrobiales bacterium | reverse complement strand
TGGTATGTCCTCGTGAAGAATCCTGAGCGCTCAGGCACATTCCTGAAGTTGGAAAAGGTTGTGAATCACGTGAATGTCGTAGAAGACGAAGAGGTCTTCTTCTCAGTGTATCTCTCCCCAGCGACTCTCAGTAAGATCACTGGCAAGAGAACTGGCAGCCCGTCAGACATCGAAGCAGTCGGCGTGGAGATCCTTATCAATGGCCGCCAGGCGCGTGATGGAGTCGCCACAACGCAGAAGTTCGGCGGAAAGACTGATTGGTGGACCATTCAGTCAAACAAAGTTGTCCAGACTAACAGTTTCAAGCTCCTAGATAAGTCTGAAACTCCTTTCAAATTCCTCTGGTGGGATCGTTATGTCGAAATTGACGAGAAAGCTAAGTAACTTGTCTAATTTTTGGTCTTAAGTCTGTCACCCATCGCTTTAATCCTTTTTCACTGACCAATCGTCGCTAGAGACATACTCACATTATGGCCGATAACCAGTCCACAGTAGCCCTCAATATTGGATCGCAACGCGTTGCCATGGGTCACTTTTCCCCCGCAAAGGGCGGAAAGCTTGTGCTCAATAAATACGCGTCTACTTCTATTCTTGCAGATCCAGCTAACGATTCTACACGCATCCCACAGCTGCAAGTTGCCTTATCGCAGCTTTCTAATGGCTTAAAGCTCTCGAAAGAAAAGGCACGGTATTCCATATCTGGTCAATCAGCGATTACTCGTTTCGTTAAGCTTCCTCCGCTCGATGATGATAATGTCGAGCAGATCGTAGCATTCGAAGCGCAGCAGGTCGTTCCATTTCCTCTCGATCAAGTCATCTGGGATTACCAGATGGTCGATAGCCCAGGCATCGAGCAGGAAGTCGCGATCGTAGCTATTAAGGCGGACCAGCTGAACGAGATCAATGATGCTGTTCATAACTCTGGCTTAGGCACAGCAGAGGTCGATATTTCGCCGCTCGCATTGTATAATGCGCTGAAATACAATTACCCGAATCTAGACGGGTGCACACTTCTCTTAGACATCGGTGCTAAGTCATCGAACTTGATTTACGTCGAAGGAGATAAATTTTTCCTCCGTAGTGTAAACGTTGGTGGAGCCAGCATCACTGCCTCTATTTCGAAAGAATACGGAATCGATTTCACACAGGCGGAAGCGCAAAAAGTTTCCAACGGCATGGTTGCACTTGGTGGTGGTCATACCGAGCAGATGGATGAGAACACAGCCGCTCTGGCGATGACGATCCGTAATGCTCTTTCTAAGCTCCCTGCCGAAGTATCCCGGACGAATAATCTTTTCCGCAGTCAGCATGGCGGGAGCGCTCCAGCTCGCATCCTCATTGCTGGCGGTGGTGCGAACCTCCCTTACACGAAGGAGTTCCTCGAAGAGAAGCTCAATACAACTATTGAGGTATTCAATCCTCTTCAGCGCGTCTCCCTTGGTAAGAGCGTTGATAAAGAGATTGTCGCATCCGAGGCTCATATGATGGGTGAACTCGTTGGACTCGCCGTTCGTCCGATCGGGAAAGCGGCAGTTAAGATCGACCTCGTTCCAAGCTCGGTCGAATTAGACCGCGCAGAATATAAGCGCCGTCCTCTCCTACTGACAGGAGTTGGGCTCTTCTTGGCCTCTTTAGCAGCCTTTGGATTCTTCAAGAAATCTCAAGCAGATGAGGCTGTTCAAAGAGCAGAGGAACTCAAGCAAGACACAGAAGTAGCGTCTCGACCTCAACAGCAGATCAAGAAACTTGAGACTCGCGAAAAGGCACTCGATGCGAAGATGAAAGCTATTCACGATGCTGAGACGAGCCGCACACGTTGGATTAACATCTTAAATACGCTCTCTGAGGCTTTCGCTCACGATGCAGTCTGGATTGCCGATATGAGTCCACTCGCAGGGTATGATCCTCTTAATCCGAATGCAGAGTATCCAGTCGTAAACCCGACTTATGCACGTATGGGCTACGGTCTCGATGCGACTCAGAAGCTTCGCGATGGAATTGAGCCTGAAATCAATGCAATCTCTGTTTATGGATTCTGGAGACAAACAGAAGCTGAGAAGGAAGCCTCTTTCCAACAAGTCTATCAGTTGATCAAAAAGTTACGCGAAACAGGTGCCGACGTCTTCGACTTCACCGCTGACAATAATGGCGACACTGTTGAACTTACTGACAAACAAATCATACAAAAACTGACAACTGCTGTCCCTCCCGGCAGTGAAGCTTATGCATATGACTTCAAGTTAGTTCTCCCCCTCAAAGAAGGAATTCCTGCCGGAAAATAAATTCACCTCCTCACTCCACACTTTACTCATATAATTATCATGTCCTGGATTAAGGAAAACCCGTTTCTCGCTGGCGTCGCAGCTGTCACTGCCGTTGCAACAGCTGGTCTCGGCTACTTTATTAGCTCTCAGAGTTCTCGCTATAATGCAGCATTAGAGGATTTCTCAGCATCGAGTTCAAAGATCTCAGAATACAATCGGATGAAGCTCTACCCGAGCGCTGCGAATCAAACTAAGAAGAAGAGTGCAGTCGAAGCTTACGAAGAAGGAATTAAAGAGGTCGAAACTGCAGTTAAGACCTTTATGCCAGAGACCCTCGCAGACGTGCCTTCAGATCAGTTCACTGGTCTCTTGAGTCAGAGCACAAATGATGTCAGGGAAAAGCTAGAGTCTGCAGGAGTGACTGTTCCTGAGAGATTTCTCCTCGGATTCAAGAGTTTTGCCAGCGATACGCCAGATCAGAGTGCGACTGGTGAACTGACAGCTCAGCTTAACTCACTTAAGTGGCTCACTGAGCAGTTAGCTGAAGCGAAAATCAGTAAGCTCGTTAATTTACGCAGAGAAAAGATCGATGCGGAAGAAAAGAAGCCTGACAAAGCGAAATCAAATAAAAAGAAACGTCGTGATGCTGCTGAAGAGCAAAGTTTCGTTACACCTCAGGAAGTTCAGTTGACCTTCACAGGTTCTGAAGAGTCTCTTCGGTCATTTCTCACAGCGATTACCGAGTCCAAAGAGCATATTTTTGGAATTCGCCGCATGCGCATTCAGAATGAAAAGCTTACTGCACCGACTCAGAAAGACGCCAATTTCCCTGAAGAAAATCTCGAAGAGGAAGATAACGATTTTGGTGCAGATGGCGGTGGTTTCATTTTAGAAGAGGACGGTGCAGTCGGTGACGGTGCAGATGCCCCTGCTTCTCAGGCTGGTCAACGTATCTTGGCTCAAGTCATCGGCTCAGAGCAAGTGCACGTCTTTTTACAGCTCGAACTCATGTCCTTTCCTCCGGCAACAGAAGTCGCAGCAGCAGAGTAATTCATAAAACCATAACAGTTCCCCATTAATATTTCGAAATCACATGTCTTGGTTCTCAGAAAATTACGATAAAGCCGCCATCGGACTCGGTGCCCTCGGCATCCTTGGAGTCGGAGCAATGATCTTTCTTGGATCGAGTAAAGTAGAAGAAGACTTTACTCTCAATAATGCAAAAGCAGGAAAGGCCGATACCACTCCAAATGACTGGAAGGTGAAAGCCGTTCTAGACTCCTTATCCAACCCTGTTGCCTATACGCAGAAAAAGTTTGGCGATAGACCAGTTAATCTCTTTGTCGGCGTTCCGACATTTGTGGCAAAAGATGATAAGTCATCCGTTATCGATCTTCCAAAGGCTAAGGAGGTTCATGCAGGCATTCCAAATACTTGGTGGCTTGAGCATAATCTCGACCCTGGCTTTTCAGACTCACCTGAGCGCGATGCAGATGGTGATGGCTTCTCGAATCGCGAAGAATTCGAAGCTAAGACAGATCCTAATAACAAATCAGACTTCCCTTCACTCATCGATAAGCTCGTTCTGAAAGATGTAGAAGAAAGTGAATGGCTTATCAGACACGGTGGAATCGTCTCCGGTAAGACTCGTCTCTCATTGCAAACAAATACTGAGCGCGATAATGGAGACTACTTCGAGCCCGGCACGATCTTCCCTGAAAAGACATCGTATGCAGGAAATTTCAAATTCATTGAGAACACACAGAAGAGTGAGCTAAATGAGAGAACAAATGTCGCATCGACTGTTGATATCGCAATTGTCGAAGATCAGCGTCCTCATATGGATAAGCGCCGCTATGAAGTCCGTAATCAAAGGCATCCGACTGATAGAAATATCAAGCGCCATTACCTTGGGACAGATCGCACAGCTGTGCTTGTCTTAGATGCTGTTGGTCAAGGCTCGAAAAGCTTTAAAATCGCTGAAGGTAAACGATTTTCTTTGCCTGCTGGACAAGATGAAAAACCATATCGAATCACAAAAATCGCTCCGGATAAAACGGTAACGATCACAGGACCGGGCCTCGAGAGCCCGCTCACACTTAAGCCATAATTTTATAAAAATAGCCCTAATTACACCCCTCTTTTTCGTGAGATGTCAAATCTGAGTGCGACAGCATGAAAGTTTAAGCTTCACAAATAAGAGATATTCCCAGAAACCTACACTTCAACCATGGATAAACCAAAATCTCATCGCATCAGCCGCTCAGCTGCCATCATTATGGCTGCCGCAGCGACTGTGCCACTCACTACTAGTGTCTACGCTGACAGTCTCGCGCAGCGTGAACTCGCTCGTCGGATGGCTCTTGTTAACGATTCTAATACAGCCTTTGAGGCAGGTCGTGCAGCTCATGAAGAGCAAGATTACGAGACAGCAGTGTCTGAATATCGCCGTGCTCTGACTCTTTTGCCTAATGGGCCGATCACAGCCGAGCGCCGTGAGATCTATAATCAGCACCTCGGTGATGCGAGCGTTGAGTATTCTAAGACTCTTCGTAAGACAGGTAAATATGATGAAGCTCGTAACCTTCTCGAAGAGGTAACAGCGGCAGATCCTTCTAACATCGCTGCTGATACTCAGCTCGAGTATTTAGATGATCCGATTCGCACAAATCCAGCTCTCGACTATGAGCACACGAAGGATGTGGATCAGGTTCGTAAACTTCTCTACACAGCTGAAGGTTTCTACAATCTAGGTAAGTTCGATGCAGCGGAAGCAACCTATCAGGATGTGCTCCGTATCGATAGATACAACAGAGCCGCTCGTCGCGGAATGGAGCGTGTCTCACAAGCGAAGAGTGACTACTATCGCTCAGCTTACGATCAAGCTCGTGCAGCTCTTCTTACTCAGGTAGACAGTGCTTGGGAGCTTTCAGTGCCAACAAATGATGGTCCTCCTGTTATCCCAAATGAACAAACTCAGGGGAATTCAGGCGGAGCAGATATTTTGGCTAAGCTTCGCACGATCACTCTCGATAGTGTGACTCTTGAAGACATTAGTGTTGAAGATGCGATTGATTATCTTCGTCAGCGTGCCTTCGAACTCGATATAAATGAGCCAGACCCAACGAAGCGTGGGATTAACTTTGTTATTCAAGGCGCAGGTGATGCAGGTTCTGCAGAAGGAGGCTTAGGTCTTGGTGAAGAGAATGTTGGTTCATCAAGAATCGCTTCCCTCAAGCTTCGTAACGTCCCGATCGAGTTTGCTCTTAAGCAAATCACTGAGCAGGCAAATCTTGGTTACGATATCACAGAATTCGCTGTAACAATCGTCCCTAAAGACAGTGCTAGTGCAAGTATCATTACCCGCACATTCCGTGTCCCACCAGATTTCTTGGAATCTATCAGCGGTGGCGGTGGCGGCGGCGGTGGCGCTAGCGATGATCCATTTGGTGCAGCGGATGGTGGTGGCGGCGCAATCGCTCCACGTGGCAATGTTCAGGATCTTCTGACTGAACGTGGAGTCGGCTTCGGCGATAATGCTTCTGCGAGTCTCGTAGGCAACGGTTCACTCGTTGTTAAGAACACACCTACAAATATTGATCTCATTGATCAAATCGTAGCAGAGACCATTAAAGGTGCTCCGAAG
>CALFDI010000008.1 GCA_937952875.1 uncultured Verrucomicrobiales bacterium | reverse complement strand
CTGGATATACTGTCACAGCTGTCTATGACTCACACCGTCCACTCGCTGAGGAGCTCTCAGCCGAACTGAGTAGTTCTGCACCAGCAACCCTGGCAGAAGTCACAGCCGCTGCAGACGTTATCATAACTGTCGTCACCGATGATGAGTCGATGCACGCCGTCTTTTCCGAAGGACTGCTCACTGACGCTAAAGGTAAGACATTTATCAACTGCGCGACAGTTAGCCCTGCGACGCACCAAAAAGTCGAAACTCTCGCACAAGCAGCTGGTGCTCACAGCATCGAGGCCTGCATGGCATCTTCCATCACACAGGCTCGCGAAGGCACGCTCTACCTCATGATCGGCGGAGATAAAGCTGTGTTCGATGCTCAAAAAGACCTCCTCGACACACTCTCCACAGCCCTCCGATACATCGGCCCGACTGGTGATGCAGCCAAGGTAAAAGCTCTCGTCAATATGGTCATGAATATCAATACAGCAGCTCTCGCGGAAGGCCTTGGCCTCGGGAAGGCTCTGGGACTCGATCTCGAAATGCTCTGCGAAGTCTTCTCTCAGACTGGGGCGAACTCACGTGTCTTAGAGACAGATTCTGAGGACATGCTGGTCAGAGATCATGAATGCTACTTTTCAGCAGATCACGCCGCGAAAGATAGCGGTATCGCCAATGCCCTAGCAGAAGAGGCTGGTGTCAGCGTCCCTCTCTCCGAGGCGACCGAAGCTCAGTATCGCACCTTAATCTCAGTTGGAAAAGGCCACTTGGATAAGTCAGGTGTAGCCGAATTGACCTTCCCTGGCCGTAACGATTCCTAATGTGATGGATATTAAAAATGCATCGGGCGAGACGCTCGACTACACCCTGCAGGAAGGCTCCCGCGATGATGTGCTCATCATCCTAGGTCATGGAGTCACAGGGAATAAAGACCGTCCCGTCATCACAAACACGGCAGACGCTCTCGTCGCAGCAGGATACTCATGCCTGCGTTTTTCCTTTGCTGGAAATGGCAACTCTGAAGGTGCCTTCGAAGGTGCTACGATCAGTAAAGAGGTCGAAGATCTGACCGCTGTCGTCGATCAATTCCAAGACGCTACCAAAAAACTCGTATACATCGGCCACAGCATGGGCGGAGCCGTTGGGACACTTTTTGCCGCGCGCGACGAACGTCTCTCAGTCCTCGTATCGCTTGCTGGCATGGTCGATACGGTCGCATTCTATGACGAAGAATTCGGCAATGAAACGCCGGGATCTGGCCTCATGTGGGATGAAGAAGAGTGCCCTCTTTCTCAAGAATTTAAAAACGACCTCTATCAGATAAGCAGCACAAAAGATGCCGCCGCAGCGGTGAAATGCCCATGGCTGCTCATTCACGGAACTGCGGATGATGTCGTCCTGCCTCAAGATAGTGAAACCGCTTATAATCATGCAAAGTGTGATAAGAAGCACGTCCAGCTCGAAGGCTTAGGACACTCCTTCACCGAAGATCCTACAGCGGCGCCAGCTGCTATCATAGAATTCTTATCCACCCGTCTCTAGATGCAAAAATTCTTTCTCTACCTCGCCATTGGCTTCCTATGTATCGGCGGATTTGCCCTCTACTACTATAAGCCCGAAGTCGTCGTAGAGAGGAATACACGCGAGCTTTTCGATCTCGCTAGCATCTCGGAGACCGACAGTCGAGCGAGTCGCGCTCTGCGCTCATTTGGCTTCGACGCACTCATCCACGATACTGTCGTCATCTCATCGTCTGTCACTCAACTCGACCAGACATTCGATCAAGCGGCACTCTCAGAACAATTCAAACTCTTTACACAATACGTCGATCACTCGTCTTTCTCGATCGAGTCACTAGACGTCGAACTCACCGGAGAGACCACAGCCCGTGCACGCTTCCGTGCATCAGGCGAGGTCTCCACTGAAAATCGAGAAGACCTTAAAGTCTTTAATGGGTATTTTGACTTCACTAAGACAGATGATGGATGGCTTCTCGAAAGCGCGCTCGTAGATGAAACACAGTAGTTTTTTATTTCTTCTTCGCGGCTTTCGACCATCTCTTCAGGTCATTCCGATACTCCTTTTTCAGGGCTTCGGATTCTAAGTGATTCACATCGACTGTCTCCAAGATCTCCACAGCTCGCTTCGACTCTTTTTGGTTTGCGCACGCGCGCGCTTGTAAGAGGCGCGATCTCGCCGTGAGGGCTACGTCGTCGAGCGGCTCTAGTATTTTATTAATTTCGTCTATCAGAGAATCTGCAGCACCAGGTTTTCTCTTTTCCCATGCCCGGACATAAGCCAGTTGAGACAACCACAGAACTTTTTGTTTAGGTTCTAGCTGTAACCTCGGAAGGATCTCGTCAAGATCGGTGGTTTTATAGAGGTAATTGTGCCGTGCGTAGATCAAGGCGCTATAGTCATCCGCACCCACTGAGAATTCATTCATTGTCGCTTTATCAGTGAGTAAATATTCAGCAAATTGCCGTCTTTTCTCTGCGGCTCCAACATCCCACCAATTACCATTAGTTAATTTTCGCATGACTCCCCAGTGTCCGTAGGTTTTAACAACTTTTGCATATTTTTTCTGTAGGGGCTTTTCCGTTTGAGACAGCCATTTTTTAAATGCACCTGCCCCATGACGTTTGAAGGTCAATACATGGTAGATCGCAAAGTATTGAGCGGCATACCAATCGTCGTTGATTTGATGATTCAACTTCAGAATTTCTTCGAGAGAAACCAAGATTTCATCTAACACTTCGTCCTCCACATCAGCTACTGCAAGATTAATAGCCATTCGACTTGACCAACTCCCAACATTTCGAATGAGTTCCTTTATCTCATAACTATCCTTATTTTTTTTGTGGGCTGCGACGATCTGATTAACCACTTTAAGATAGATATCCGTCTCGCCTGCCTCCACGGCAATACACATTCCGCCGAGCGTATTTACGGTTCTTGAAAGTGTAAGTGCTTTTGCAAATTCTTCAGGATATTGCGAATGTTCGTAATCCGTTATTTTTTGGTAAATTACATCCTCAAAATCACATTCACGAGCGAGCTTTATATACTCTTTTTCTAAAGGCTGATGCCCGGTCGGTCCTTTGATTAACTCCGCTAAGATGAGTTCCCGATAGAGG
>CALFDI010000007.1 GCA_937952875.1 uncultured Verrucomicrobiales bacterium | reverse complement strand
GAAATAAAAAAGCCTGACTCATATTGAAGAGTCAGGCTTTTGAAAAAGTGAATGATTCTGTGAATCAGAATGGTCTTACTTAATGAGATCAGCGATGAGCTTCTCGAGCTTAACGATATCTGCAGAGAAAGCACGAATCCCTTGAGCGGTCTTTTCTGTAGCCATAGCGTCTTCGTTGAACTCGAAGCGGAATGCTTTTTCATCAAGAGAGACCTTTTCTAGATCCATTGATTTAGCCGCGTCTACAGAGATTTTTTGTGTGAGTTCTTCATCAGAATCAGCGAGCTGCTGTAGGAGGCCTGGGCTAATGGTAAGAAGATCGCAGCCAGCAAGTTCTGTGATCTGTCCAATATTTCTGAAAGATGCACCCATGACTTCAGTCGCATAGTCGAACTTTTTATAGTAGTTATAGATGCTCTGCACAGAGATCACACCAGGATCATTTGCACCTGCGTATTCCTCGCCAGTAGAAGCCTTATACCAGTCATAAATACGGCCAACAAATGGAGAGATGAGCTGAACCTTTGCTTCGGCACATGCAACTGCTTGAGCGAAAGAGAAAAGGAGTGTCAGGTTGCAGTGAATGCCTTCTTTTTCGAGAACTTCAGCGGCTTTAATACCTTCCCATGTAGACGCAATCTTAATCAGAACACGGTCACGAGAAATGCCTTCTTTTTCGTAAGCTGCGATGAGTTCACGTGCTTTATCGATGTTACCCTGAGTGTCAAAAGACAGGCGTGCATCAACTTCAGTCGAGACACGACCTGGGACGATCTTAAGGATTTCAAGGCCAAAGAGGATCAGAATACGGTCGATAATGCTCTCGATCAGCGCATCGCCGGAGAGTGGTGAATCCTTATGTTCAGAGATAGCCTGATCTAAGATAGGCTTATATTCGTCTTTAGACGCAGCTTGAAGAATGAGTGATGGATTGGTTGTCGCATCCTGCGGCTGGTAAGCCTTCATGGATTCGAAATCACCTGTATCAGCAACGACTGTTGTGAACTTCTTGAGTTGATCGAGTTGATTCATATCTGCGTCTGAGATACGTGCAGATGGTGAATGAGCAAAGGAAAAACTGAGAACTTTCCGGTAGCCCCCTATGAGCCAGATGACTTAAACCATTCGGATCTTATGGAGTTACCAGAAGTAAGGTGTTTTTCTAGGCCGCTTAGGATTAATTTCCAGTGCTTGGGAGGAAACGGTAGTAAACTTCTAAGGTAAGAGCGACTAAGGATGTTCTGTAAATTATGCCTTTGCTATTCCAGTATGCTGCGACAGAACTGCCAGGTTTTGGCTTTTTCCCACCATGAGGGACACCGAAGCTGCCATCTTCATTCTGTGCATTAAGAAGTGGATCACGTCCTTTTTTGTTCAACTTTTCCCACATTCTGCCGCCTTGGTTCATCATAACTTGAGCTGCGTAGTAGTGACCATATAGATCGTAAGCAGTGTTATCATAGTCGACGATCATTGTCTTATCCATGAATTCTATCGCTTTCTTAGCAACACTGTTATTTCCCTTTCCGAGTATCTGGTAAGAGAGAGCTCCGACAGCGGCAAGAGTCGTTCCGTCTCCATATACACGTCCTGGTGTGTAGCCGATGGCTCCTGAGCGTTCTTGTAAGCTCTTGAGGTAGTCGAGAGCTGAGCGTTCCGCTCTCTTAATTCCGTTAAACTCAATTCCTGTATGAGACATTGCCTTGAGAGCTTGAACATGCCATCCGGCGATCGACGAATCACCACCACGACCACTAGTTTTATTATAGCTGTAATCCCAACCTCCGGAGCCGTGTTGATGCTTTAGAATAATATCTCCACCTGTCTTGATCGCCTTCTCAAGATTTGGAATTGGGATGTCAAAGCCTTTGAATAAACTATAGGCTTCAGAGAGAGCGTATACTGCAACGGCGTGCTCATAAATGTAGTGATCGTTTTTTAGATCAGTGGCAAATCGACCTTTCTTTTTCATCCCCGAATTGATGAGGTAGACGACAGCGTCTTGAACTGTTTCGCCAAATTCTGCTGAAGCTGGTGTTTCACAGTGGCCGAGATAGGCAAGCAGAGCAAGCGAGGTCATGCCAACAGTATAGGGAGCTCCGGCTCCTTCATCTGTCCAGGATCCATCTTCTGACTGTGTTTTTTTAAGGTATCTGAGAGCATTAACGACTGCAGTCTCGCATTGTCTGTTTCCGCCATTTTCATCGAGTCTTTTGAGGCGATCATCGAGCGAGCATCGCTTCCGCAGACTCGTCGGGATGATTCCAGAATTCACGCCCGCGCCGACACCATCATCAGAGCCAAGGCCTGCGCCAAAGTCTTCACCAGCTCCAAAGTCAGCGCTTTGATCGACCGGAATATCATCTGGAACAGGAACTGAGACATTAGAAATAGCTGCAGCTGTGATCACGCTTGTTTGATTTGCACTCGGTGCAGTGGGCTTACGTTTAGTTGTTTCAGTGAGCGTCGGTCTCTCGACCTCCTCTGTGTTAGGCGTTGCTGACGTGTAGGCGATAATCGTAGGGACCTTTACAGTGTGAACTTTTAAGGCCCAGAGGGCGAGAACGCCTCCAATGAGGACGAGGGCTAAAACTGAAATCAAAAGTGAGGAAATGGTCGTATTCCGACGTTGAGCATCAAGACGTTCTTGTGCTTCCGGGGAGAGTTCTGCGTGAAGGCTCATATTTACTGGGTGAAATCGTGCTGGAAAAGCGGGCTATTGGCTAGAGGAAAGCTGCGAAAAATGTGTTCGTATGTTTTCCATGTGATATTGATTAAACGCAGGCACTCAGAGAATTCTTTGAGTGAAAAGTCATGATCACATGGAGAATCACTATACACATAGTCTGTAGGCGTGCTGTGGAATGGATACGAAAAAGCCTCACTGCATGAACAGCGAGGCTTTTTCAGAAAAAATACACTCAAAGGGAGTCGAACCCCTAACCTTCTGATTCGTAGTCAGATGCTCTATCCAATTGAGCTATGAGTGCTTTTGAGGTGCGGGCGGAAACTAGTCATCACCCTTCATAAGTCAAGATAAAGACGGGACTTTTTTGTCTTTTTTTTTCGGTCATTCATTCAGATGTCGCCTTGCCATGAAGGCTACAGTGGTGTGACGTCACTTGAGACACCTTTTTCGAAGATAGAATGAATTTTTCCTGGCGTAGCTCGTCCCATCCTCTGCATGCGCGGCATTCGGTTGACTCTCCTGGTTCAGGTGGTCACTCGGGAGCTACTGCAGGCGATGCTGAAGAGCCTGATGATGCTCCGCTAGTGGCTAAGGCCCAGGCAGGTGATCAGGCGGCGTTTGAGCAATTGGTGGTCCGCCACCGTGGTCGAGTTTATTCTATGGTTCTTAATATGGTGAAAAATAATGCTGATGCGTGGGATCTCTCTCAAGAGATCTTCGTGAAGGCGTGGAAAGCTCTGCCAAAGTTTAAGGCAGAAGCTAAGTTTTCGACCTGGCTTTATAGAATCACTCACAATGCAGTTTATGACTTTTCGCGAAAGCGGAAGTTACACAGTGCAGGAGAGCTGGATGATAACTTACTCGGGGTAGAGCGCCTTGAGAATAGTGCTCCGACAGCTCCCAATCAGCCTCAACGACCAGATCAAGCGCTGAAAGGCGCAGAACTCAAAGGCCGTATTGAAAAGGCTCTTGCAAAGCTTTCTGATAAACACCGTGAAGTCGTCGTCTTGCGTGAAGTGCAAGGCATGGACTACAAAGAAATAGCCGAGATCATGGAATGTTCGACTGGCACCGTCATGAGCCGCCTTTTCTACGCCCGCAAACAATTACAAGATGATTTAAAAGATGAATACACAGCCTGACGAAACACTCATCACCCAATGGATAGATGGCGAGCTTAGTGGAGAGGAGCTTGCACATATGGAGGCATATGCTTCGAAAAATCCTGAGCTGCTTGCGCTCCGTGCGCAGAGCCATGCGCTCTCGTCTGATCTGAAGCAGCTCGCTTCGGATGATATCCCGTATGCGGACTTTTTCACCACTCAGGTCATGAGAAAGGTCGAACGTGAGAGCGCTGTTCCAGCCGTAGGCCCAGAAAAGTCTTCATTCAGAGAAAGTTTGAGTCGCTGGCTCTTACCAGCGGCTTTTGCCATGATGGCAGTTTCCTTTTATTTAGGGACACAGCTGCAGACGACTGGAAACTCTGTCAAGACAGTCAATAACGCGGAAGTGTATACAGCTGACAGTCGCGTAGAGGCGCGCCTTGTCTCTGGAGAGGGAGATTCACCGACAGTGATTGTTTTAACCGGATGGGAATCTGAGTCAGACGCCTTAGATCTAGTTGAGCACAGCGAGTTCGATGCCTCTGCCATCGCTGCCCGTCACCGCCGTGTCGATTCAGTGCTAGGAGCATCCCTCAGTTTTTAAAATGGTTATGCCTATGAAGCAGATCGTCACCCTTATCTGTCTATTATTATCTCTTCCTGTTATCGCCGAAGACAAGGCTGACCCTGGGAAGGAAGAGGTCGGCCAGCTAGAGGTTAGTCTCATCTATGCGAGCTCTAGCGAGAGCGCACGCGGTGAAGCTGTCTCAGTAGAGATAGAGAAGAAGTTAAGAAAGACCGACTCACTAGACTTCGCTCACTATCGCCTCTTAGGATCAGATGAACAGGGTATACTCCGGAGTTATCTCTTCTGGGCCACTCCGGTGAAGTCGAAGAAGCCGATCATGGTGAGCTTTCAGCCCGTAGGCGCGGCTCAGTCGACGAGTATCCAGCTCGATCTAGAACTGTGGCAAGGAACGAAAAAGATCCTTAAGACCGACCCCACTCTTCAGCTGAAAAAGCCTCTCTACATACTTGGCCCAGCCTGGCTAGACGGCAGAATTATCATCTCAGTAGAGTTGCTAAGCCTAAAATAAATCTGTAAGAAAACATCATGAAAATCGTCATATGCCTTTTACTCAGTTGTCTTCTCGCGGCTGCTAATACATCCCCTTTAACGTTCGAGTCCCATCTCGTCACTGTCAACGCGCCTGCCGATGCTAAGGAGGTGAAGGCTAAGTTTACGTTTACAAATAATTCGACCGAGACGATCACAGTCAAAAAGATGGACGCGCCATGTTCCTGTCTGTCTGCGACTATAACGCCGAAAAGCTACCTAGCTGATGGCATTAAGCCCGGTGAAAGCGGCACCATCACAGGTGTTTTCCAGCTTGGAACGTTTAAGGGCACAGTGAAGAAATCAATCGCTCTCTGGACGGATGAGGGGAATGCTCCATCCATCTTTCTCGAGGCCGAAGTCGTCATTCCCGTGCTTTTTGAAATAGAGCCGAAGACTCTCATCTGGGACGTGGGGGAGACGCATGAGCCGAAGTCTTACACAATTAAGGTGAATCACACTGAACCGATCAATATCGTCAGCCATAGATCGACGAATACAGACTATCCATACACCATTACGCCGATCAAAGAGGGCTGGGAATACAAAGTCACAGTTGATCCAGTGAGCTGTGAGAGCCCAGGTATCGGGATCATAAGCTTTAAGACAGACTGTAAAATTCCAAAGCACAGAAAGGCGCAAGCATTCGTAGTCGTGAAAAAGCAACGTCCTAAGTCATGATCGCATGGATGGGCCAGATGGTCGGCGTGTTAGGCTTCGCCGTATTACTAGCTGTGGGGCATCGTATGATAGCTGGCCCATTGCCGGATCCTATCGCATGCGTGCCAGAGGAGATGGTGGAGAATTATGTGTGCTATCAGACATTAGCTGATAGCGAGAATGTAGTCTGGGTCGATGCACGGGCACGTA
>CALFDI010000006.1 GCA_937952875.1 uncultured Verrucomicrobiales bacterium | reverse complement strand
ACCAGCACACAGACAAGCGGCCAGGAGCATTCCTGTATCTTTTGCAAGAAATGTAAGCACAGCTGAAATGGCCTGAAGAGCAACCGCAATCATCATGGATGGCTTGTATCCGATCTTATCGACCAAAAAGCTGAATAAAATCATTGTAACCGCAATAGGCCAGAGAGCTGCTCCAGTGAGTGCTCCGACTTCTTCTCCAGTAATCTTAAATTCTGTCGCCCAAAGATCCGGAATAGCGACACGGAATACGAAGCCGACGCCAGCAGCGGCTAGGGAGAGGAAACTTGCCCAGAAGAGCAGGTTCTTTTCTTTGATACTTAGGTTTTCAGAAGACATAGTGTATGTGTGCGAGCTGAGAAGTTAGAATACGAAATCCTGAGAGAGCAAGCGTAGACTCAGCGCCAGTGAAGAATTGCTTTTTTCTCTTCCAGGGAATAATCAGGATGAACATTTCTCTTAGCAGAGCTAAGCCTTTTTATTATGTCTGAATCAGTCGCGCCGCCCCCTCAAAGATCATTCGCCTTTTTAAAGGATTTAGGAATAGGTGTTGGTTTAGTGGGACTTTACTTTGCTCTGCAGCTCTGGATTCTACCAGCTGCGGGGATTCCGACATGAATGAGTGGCGCATGTGAAGCACCGGTCGGTGCTGAAGAAAAAACACAGTCGCAAGACGCTCCGGCTCCTCAGTCAGTAGAGACACCCTAATGTGCACGATGACGTGGCGACGTCTTCCGCAGGGAGGACGTGAGGTTTTTTTCAATCGAGATGAGCTGAAGACCCGCGCCCGAGCACATCCTCCAGAGGTGTTTCAGTCAGAAAGCGGTGTGCGCTATCTGTCTCCGATCGATCCGGATGGCGGTGGGACATGGATGGCTGTGAATGAACACGGCTTGTGCCTGGCGCTGCTCAATCGCTGGCATGAGACTGGTTATAAAGGGACACAGACGCGGGGGAGGATCATCACTGGTCTTGCTGGATGCCGCAGTTTAGATGAAGTGGAGAAAAGTGTTCAGTCTCTGGATGCTTCGGTTTTTTCTCCCTTTACACTGGTCGTCCTGAGTCTGGATGAAGAGGTCTTCTGGGAGTGGAATGGAGAGGCACTAGCGCGAGCAGAGCTGCAACAGCCTCTCACATCGTCTTCTTACTGTTTTCATGAAGTCAGAGACGCTCGGAGAGGGGCTTATCATCAGACAGATCTAGAGAAGTATCATTCCTCGGAAGGTGAGATTTCCAGTGCTTATACAGTGAGAATGAACCGTCCAGATGCTCAGACTTGGAGCCGTAGCGTGATCGAAATAGGACGCTCGATCACTTGGAGATACCACGAAGAGATGCCGAATTTCGAAGGCGTTGGCACGACAACAGAGAGCGTATTAGATCTGAGTTAGTCTCGGATGTTGAATTATGATGCTTCGTAGCCGGCGTCTGGTGGAAGGTTTCCTTCTGAGATAGCCCAACCGACGAGTTCGTCGCAGCGTTCATTCTCCATATTTCCAGCATGTCCTTTCACCCAGTTCCATGTGACTAAATGAGGCTCGATCAAGGTGTCTAGACGTTTCCAGAGATCAGCATTTAAGACGGGGGATTTATCAGATTTGACCCAGTTACGTTTTTTCCACCCGATGATCCATTGTTTATTAAATGCATCTACGAGATATTTAGAATCAGAATAGAGGGTGACATTGCAGGGCTTGAGGAGCGATTCTATGGCGGAAATAGCGGCATAGATTTCCATGCGATTGTTGGTCGTATGGCGGAAGCCTCCATTGATCTCTCGCCGCCTGCCTCGAGCAAGAAGAACAGCTCCATAGCCTCCAGGGCCTGGATTTCCTTTTGCTCCTCCGTCTGTGTAGATGGTGACTTCTGACATCTCTAACTTCTTAGAGATCGATGGCAAATCCACCATTGGACGTCACGGCTTGAGCCTCTTTATGGTGGACCCAGCGGATCGTATAGCGTGGTCCCCAGGAGTCACTCACGGCGATCTCACCAGTCGCTTCATTGTAGCCGATGATCATGCAAATGTGATGGTCATCTCTTATGCTGAGTTCAGACTCATTGACAGCAGCTTCAGCTGCGATTTTCTCAGTATATGCTGCCCAGTCAGTCACTGATTTTCGCTCCTTGGAGCGAGTATTCGCGATTGTTTGATACTTTGAAATCGCGCACATCTGCCACATGACAGGCACACCTTTATCGATGTATTTTTTGAGTTTTTTGAATTCTAAATCATCTACTGAGAGAGCCCTGGATCTGCGGCCTTTTCGCGAGACGCTGCGTTTGACCTCATCGAAAAGAAGAGCTGAATGCGTTCCGCCACCAGCCTGTGTCGCCAGAGTTGCTAGGAGATACATATCCGCAGGGACGCCTGCGTAGCGCATTGCGCGTTCGAAGGTTGCAGGTGCGCAGTAGCCCTTCGGCCCCTGATCCACCATAGGGATATTTTTGATGTAAACGTCTCCATTTTTTTCTCTAACGACATTTCCAAGAAGGCGTTCTTTCATCTCTTTGTCTCCGATACGATCGGTGGAGCCCTTATCATCAGCGAATGCGGGAGGAACAATTTGTAAGCCTACATATTCACCTTCCAGTGCTGTGAGCAGGAAGGAGTGGCTATTCCAATCCCAGCGGTGAACGCTGCGACGATCTTTGCCTTCACCGAAGCGTTGCTTAGTAGCTTCTCCGAAGAGTTGAGTGAGCTTGCGAGAGATCGTTTCCTCATCGCGTCTCATAGCATCTGTGAAGGATTTGACGCTGATTTTCTCTCCAGATTCCGTAAAGTGATCTTCGCCAAAGCCTGATGTGCTGAGGGTGTCACCTTTATTGGCAAAGATGAGAGAAACTTGCTCAGTTTTCCCATTCACGTCTCCATAGGCGACCACTGAATATGGGCGGGCGCCTGCAAAACGATAGGATTCACCAGTGTAACGACGATAGCTACTGGTGAAGGGTGTTTTAGATTCTTGAGGCCATCTCACCCGTGCTGCGACTTTCTCGACATCTTCTGTAAAAATATCACCAGTGGGTCCGAAGAGCTTATGTCCTAGAGCGTTATTGATTGGGTCGACCATCGCGCTCCGCACGGCGATCCATTCACGCGAGATCGTGACGAGAGATTCCTCAGCGAGGGCGTCTGGTGTCACAGTGATTCGCTTTTTATTGGCCAGCTTAAGAGTGATCTGAAGCTTTTTGCTCACATCGACGAGTTCGGCCGTGATGATTTTGCCATCTTTGCTCACGAGGGTGAGTTCCTTAGCACAGAGTGGGAGTGTGAGAAGTAGGCCTATGAGGAAAAATGATTTCATAGAGGTATGAACGTTTAGGGTGGGGGAGTATTTATCCAATATATGTCATTTTTATGGATGATGCAGCACTATTTCTTCCAGCGGTCGATGGAGACTGATGTCTAGAGGCCGAATTCAGCGGCGATAGTGTCGTATTCTTTTTGGACTGTTGCACGTTCTTCATCGTTAGTCACGGATTCGATCAGAGTCCGGGCGACAGTGGAGAATTCTGACTTTTGCAGGGTTTCTCGTCTGTAGTCATTCAGATCGAGTGCGCGGTTCACCATGACCAGGGCTTGCCCTGCTGGGACAATTTGGCTCATCATGGTGGTGAGAGCCTTCAGATATTTGAAGGCGTCTGGATCTGCATCTTGAACATTTGAATGAGCCAAGGCCGAACTTGAATCAGGATCGACCGGCTCAATGAAGAGGCTTTTGTTAAAATCAGCTACGCAAGACTTCAAGGTTTCCTGTAACTCAAGGACGAGTTTACTCACTTCGTCAGGTTGAGACGTTTCCGAGAACCGGATGGCGAGGTAGCTGTTATCTTCTAATAGGTATGAGGAATAGTGGTGACTTCCAGATGAAATGTGGAGGCTTTTGACATCTCTTCCTGCCAGCTTTAGCCCCATCAGGATACTCCATAAGGGGGCGATGACTTCTGCTGCTTTGTCATCGGAAACAGGGAGTTGATTTTCGACAATATCTCCGTCCTCGTTCATGAGGATAGAGCCTAGGAAATCTGGCAAGCCCGACAGCGGTGCGAGAGCCTGAGTGATACGATCAGCTACGTCCATTGTGCTGTTAGAGTGGAGTTAGAGGCTGCTCTCGACTCTGTAAATAGAGGTGCCGTCTTCGGCTGTTATCTTGCCTGTGCTGAGGGGTGAGAGTGCCTCGGCACGTAGCGGTAGCGTAGAATGAAGGTTTGTAGGGAAAAGGGGTTTCATAAAAAAAGAACGTTAGCCATTACACTAACATTCTTTCTAACTATACCATTTTTAAGAATCTTGCAGCACTATTTTCGCTGCTGTCAGAGTGAGTTCACTCTGCCTCGCCAGAGAGCGGTATGACTCTGCTGGCGAGGGGGATGAATGTGTTAGATTAGTCCTCTTCTTCTAAGTCGTTAGAGTTCACGACGAAGTCAGGGTAAGCACTCGCGGAGTGTTCCGCGAAGTCGAGTCCTGCGATCTGATCATCTTCAGAAGCCCGAAGTCCGAGTGTCTTGTCGATAATCTTGAAGATAGTAAATGCTAAGACAAAAGCGGCTACTGGAACTACGAACGCTCCGAGAGCTTGGATTCCGAAGTTTTCGAAGGCTTTTCCTTCATTGAATATAGACACACAGAGTGTTCCCCAGATACCACCAACGAGGTGCACTGGCACAGCTCCCACAGCATCGTCTATACGAAGCTTCAGCAGAAGGTGTGCTACGAAGATTCCCATGACGCCAGCAATAGAACCG
>CALFDI010000005.1 GCA_937952875.1 uncultured Verrucomicrobiales bacterium | reverse complement strand
AAGGCGGATGGTGTGCATGAGATTCTTAGAATCGTAATCTCTTCCATGAGATGAATTTGTTTGATAACGTTGTTCATTTCGTTGCTCGACCCACTGCCAGTATTCACGATGTGAGCGGCAGTGTGCTTTAAAAGCATCACTGTTACAGTGCATCCAAGCAATAGGACGGGCTTCATAAGGAACAGAGCTGCACAGGACTGCTCCGTCATCTTTTCGTGAAAAAATCCCACGTAGAGAAATATCTGGCTCATGGAAGAGAGCGTATGTTGATGGAGCATGATTAACAGCGACGAGTCCACAGTGAGTTTCTTCGATTTTATTTCTCTCTAACCATTCTGCGAGAGGCGTAGATCCTTGTCCTTCTAGAATATAGCAAAAATCTCGCAGATGCTTTCTTTCTTCTGGCTCGGGATTAACGATCTTTTTGTTGAGGCCACGAGCTTTCTTGATTTGCATAGCAGCATAGCCTGCAAAGCTTTTTTCACAGAGTTTAGAAAGGAAGAGCTGAGGATCTATTGAATCAAAAGCAGGGTGCTTATAGCGAATGCAGTCCTCGGGAGAGTATAGTAACTCGAGGGCTGTTGGATTATTCTTTTCGAGAAGTTGAAAGAAACGGGTGATTTCGTAGTAGACTTGATCGTTTTTTGTATCAGAGACCTGTTCAATGTGCTCCATGCTCGCGTGGAAGGAGTCAGGTGCGATAAATATGCCTTTGTAATCTTTATCAGATTCTGACGTGTTTGTTCCATAGGCGTGGCTTCCACTCAGGCTATCTAAGAAAAGAAGGTCTGGTTGGCGTATGCGCTCGAGAGAGAAGTCGTTTAGGTTGAGGAGATTCATGTTTATGTTCTTCCTATCAGTGTGAGGAATTCCTTATCGAGACGAGTTTGGATACGAGTAATATCAGTGCTATGAGTAGGCGTCCATGCAGAGTCATTCTTGAGAGATTCAGTGATGAAATCGTGAATGATAGGAAGTTTTCCTAGGCTGTCTTTTTCATTCGAAGTAGATTTTTTTGTTAGTAACTCTTCTATGGCATTTCGCAGTTCTGGAGGCGTAAATTCTAGTAATTTAGTAAAAGGGACTGGTGGTGCTGTTTCATATTTTTCAATCCAATGTGCGGCCAAGAGCGCGCGAAGTGCGTAGAGGTATGATTTAGTGGTCGGAGTATCTGTCTCAAGCTGATTTTTAAGCACTTGATGGCTCATTCCTAGATAATGATTGCGGAGCCGACCAGTTTGTAAAACCTCCTTGCTAAGTGTTTGCCATTTGTCTCTGAAACCATCTCTATCGATGTAGACAATGGGGGAATGCAGCCACTCGATGAGGGCTCCATTTGATTTAGCGAGGAGTGAGAGAGATTTTTTGATATCCCAGCCTCCAGGATCTAGATCGTCTTTGATCGGTATCTCAATCGTGTCAGCTCTGTCAAAAAGGCTGAGGTAATTCGCCGAGTCTTTTTGGTAGATGAATCGAATATCATAATCACTATCCGGTGAGTGAAAACCCCATGCGCGACTGCCTGATTCACAAGCGTAGAGAACACGAACATTGTATTTCGCTTCGATCGAAGAGAGGAGGTGGAGAATCTTATCGTGCATAGCTATGTGTGAATTATCAAAAAAAGAGGAGAAACACTCACGAACCTTTTTTAAAGAGAAGGTTCGTGAGTGTTGGTGTGTGTTGAATTAGTCATCCGCTGCGCTGCTGTCTTTGATGACAAATCGAGCGGCGAGGTGGGCGACTTGGTGCGCGAGTTCGGCTTCTTCGACGCTGGCGAGGACTTGGTTGAAGTCTTTGTAAGCGTCTGGGGCTTCATCGATTGGGTATTTACGACCGTTAAAGAGAATATCGTGGGTATCGAATTCTTGATCGACGGTTGATTGATCTAGGGCGCGAGCTGCAGCTTTACGGCCGAGTATACGCCCAGCTCCATGATTCACAGAGTAGCAGGACTTCTCTGCTCCTGGGAGTGCGGCCATGACGACTGATCCGTCACGCGGATTCCCCGGAAGGAGAATAGGGTGCCCAGTTTTATAAAATGGAGTATCCTTCAGAGCAAAGTGCCCACCAGGAAATGCGCGGGTGGCGCCTTTACGGTGAACCCATTGCGGAATGTTATTTACGATTTCTTCCCGAGCAATGTTATGACTGATGAAGTATACGAGATCTCCCGTAGTGCCAGGGATGACTTCTTGAAATGCTTCGAGTATCAAAGCATTAATGAGAAGGTGGTTCACGGTCGCGAAATTCGCACCAAGAGCCATATCATCGAGGTAAGCATTTCCTTCCGGTGTGCCGAGAGGCGCGTAGACGAGTTTTTTGTCTCCGTTAGGGTAGGGGATGTTCCATTTTTCAAAGTGTGCTTCTAAGTCTTTGAACTGACGTTGAGCTAGATCATTGCCGAAGCCGCGCGATCCACAGTGGCTGAGAAAGGCGATGTGATTGTTTTTCAAGCCAAAGACTTCAGCTGCTCTTTGAGCCTCTTGAGTTCCATTGATTGTGACCTTTTCGGCTTCGCCAAAGTGATTGCCTCCTCCGTATGAACCGAGCTGTTCGATCTTGTTTTGAAATCGTGAATGATAACCTGCGTGGAGCATTTTATCGAGTCGTGCTTCTAGCGAGGAGACTGTTCCATCATGAGCGTAGTGTGCGTGATCTTCACAACGATCAGCCCATTCAGGTGGAATTCCGAGTGCTTCACAGACTTCCGGAGAGGCGCCTTCAGTGACGGCTTTTCGCCCGATCTCTAGAGTGACTTTTCGCCCTTTTTTCACTGAGCGTTGTCCTTTTCCTGCTCCAGTTGGAGTGCGTTCGCAGATCGCTTTGATAAGGTCGCGGCGGATGCGCTTGTCAGCGATCTTATCGTCATGCACGTCTGTCTGGAGAAGAGACATGGAGCACTTGATATCGACTCCGACTGGGCCGGGGTAGATATGTGTAGGCGATGCCATGACGCATCCAATAGGAGCACCGTAACCGAGGTGAGCGTCTGGGTTGAGGACGACTTCAGTCACACCTGGAGCTGATCGGCAGTTCTGGATTTGTTTGATAGTCGTATCGCAGAAAGTTTCACGGATGGCATCGTTACCAATAACGGTAATCGGCTTCCCTTTGCTTTCAGGAGCAGGGATAAAGGCGGTTGAAGGACCGGTGGTGTGGATCATTTTGTGCATAAAATTGAGTTGGAAAGGTGTTGTTAATGTAAATTTAGTAGAGAGTAAGCGGGTGGGCGTGGACATGTGCCCACCCGCGCCGTCAGCGTGCGTTAGCTGTTGGTTTTCCCTTGGAGGGAAAGTGCTTTGTCTTCAGGTAGACCAACAATAAAAGTGTTGCCATAGGTTGAAGACATCTTTTCGAGAGTCTCAAAGTATCGAATTTTTAGTAGTTCAGGATTTTCCGTGTAGAGCTTAGCTGAGTTAGCGAGAGCGCGGACTGATGCTGCTTTTCCTCGCGCCTGTTCAAGCTCTGCACGTGCTTCCTTTTCTGTTCGCCAAGTCGCTGAGAGAGCAGCTTTGACTTCACTTGGGAGAATGATGTCGCGGATGGTAAGTTCAGTGAGATTAAGCCCGAGTTGAGTGGCTCCGCGTTTCACTTCTTCAAGTAGACGTGGACCGATGGTTCGTGTGCTGGCAATGAGCTCTTCTGTGCTGAGTCCATTCACAAGATCGCGTAGTGCTAGCTGGATAAGTGTATAGAGTGTGTCGCTATACGATGTGGTCGAGCTGATAGCTAGGACAGGATCATCGATCTTGTATAGTCCGACGGCAGTCACTTTGACAGATAGACCTTCAGAGGTCGTGAGCTCCTGTGTCTGCAGAGTGATCGGTTGTAGCCGGGTATCGAGCTCTACAAAGCTATGCCCTCGTCCCCAGAATGTATAACGTCCAGAGTTCAGAGTCGCTTGAAGCTTTCCATGACGATAGTGAAGCTTCTGACGATCTGCGAGAACTTGCACTGTGATATGTATCTTAAGCCATATGATCCATACTATGATGAGAAGGATAGCTGTGAGTGTTATAGGTGTCATGGGGATGTGTTGTTTTTGTGTTTGATGAGGGGCCATCTGCGGAAGTGCGTCGAATGTGAGCGGGATGTTCTTTTTCAATTTTCCAGTGGAGAGTCTCTCCCTGAAGAATCGGTCTAGACTCGCAAAGCTTCATTCAATTTCTGCTCCGCCGCAGATGGCTTATTGTGTAATTCCGGTTTGAGCCGGGAACGAATTGTGAATTCGTCGACAACAAATGTCGGTGACAGTGGCGATACGCAGGACTACTCCAGAATTCCTTTTGTAGCTACTTCCGTGCTGTCGAGATAAGTATTGCTAGGTCCGTGCCATGAAATGTTTTCTGCTATGAAATGAGTCGTAAATCATTTGTAATAAGTGGATTAATTATTTTTAGAGTTTTTCTCTATTTGAAGAAAATGCACTTTATTTATCTAAATTTATAAGAGATTATCTAATATGTGAATCGACGAACGACGGTATTTGGATTTCTTGGCACGAAATTAGACGGTGGAATGGATGAACGGCGTTGGGATAAATGGCGGCCGACGATTTCTCTCTGCCAGCAGGAGGACAGAGTCATAGATCGCTTAGAGCTGTTCGCTGAACCGAATTTCCACAAGATGATCAATCGGGTGGTAGATGATGTGGCTCTCATCTCTCCTGAGACCGAGGTGCGTATTCATAATTTGGGGATTAAGGATCCGTGGGATTTCGAGCAGGTGTATGCGGGTCTTGCGGATTTTTGCGCGAATTACGCTTTCGATGAGACGACGGATTACTATGCCCATATGACTACGGGAACGCACGTCGCGCAGATTTGCTTATTCTTATTAACAGAGGCGCGGTATCTCCCAGGGAAGCTCGTTCAGACTGGGCCACCGCGAGGCAGAAAGGCTCAGCGTGACCCTGGGGCAGGAGTGGTCGAGGTGATAGATCTAGATTTATCAAAATACGATCGATTGAAGACTCGTTTCCAGGAGGAGCAGGTAGAAGCGCGCGACTTCTTACGTAGCGGTATAGCGACACGGAATCATGCGTTTAATGATCTCATCGCAGAACTAGAAACAGTCGCGCTGCGATCAACTGCACCGATCTTGCTCACTGGTCCTACGGGAGCTGGAAAGAGCCAGCTGGCAAAGAAAATCTATGAATTGCGTGAGCAGAGGACTGAACTCGAAGGAGATTTTATCGAAGTGAACTGTGCGACGCTACGTGGAGATACAGCCATGAGCACACTCTTTGGTCATAAAAAAGGGGCGTTTACTGGAGCTGTAGTGGATCGGCCAGGTGTGCTGCGGCAGGCTCATAAAGGAATTCTCTTTTTAGATGAAATTGGTGAGCTGGGCTTAGACGAGCAGGCGATGTTACTGCGTGCGCTAGAAGAAGGCACATTTCTCCCTGTGGGTGCAGATACGATGGCGAAGTCAAAGTTTCAGCTAATAGCTGGAACGAATCGAGATCTACGCGAAGATGTAGCAAAGGGAGAATTTCGAGAAGATCTTATGGCGCGGATTAATCTTTGGACCTTTGAGTTGCCAGGGCTAGCTGGGAGGCGTGAAGATATCGCGCCAAATCTCGATTATGAATTACGGAAATTCTCAGATATTGAAGGGCGAAAAGTGACCTTTAACAGTGAAGCTCTTAAGGCTTTTCTGCGCTTTGCCGAAAGCTCTGAGACGCCATGGTATGGAAATTTTCGAGATCTGAATGCTGCAGTGATGCGTATGTCGACTCTCGCGGATCGTGGCCGAATTACGGTGGATGATGTGGAGATGGAAAAAGTGAGGTTGTTAGCGAATTGGAAGAGACCAGTTCAAAACGAGCTGTCTCAGGTCGATC
>CALFDI010000004.1 GCA_937952875.1 uncultured Verrucomicrobiales bacterium | reverse complement strand
AAGCCTGACCGCATCATGGCGGCAGCAGAGATCACAGAGGCCGAGGCCATCCATCCTGGCTATGGTTTTCTGTCTGAAAACGCTCGCTTCGCCGAGATCTGCCAGAGCTGTAACGTCAAGTTCATCGGGCCGACTCCAGAGACCATCCGCACGATGGGGGATAAGAATACAGCTCGCGACACAGCTGTAAAATACGGTGTCCCTGTGACTCCCGGGTCTGAAGGGATTCTCCGTGATGCAGCTCACGGGTTAGAAGTCGCTCGCGAAGTCGGCTTTCCAGTCATGGTGAAGGCGACGGCTGGCGGCGGTGGCCGTGGTATGCGCCCTGTCATGGTCGAAGAAGACTTTGAAAAGCTCTTTATGCAGGCCAGCCAAGAGGCTGTAGCGTGCTTCGGGAACGGTGATTGCTACATCGAAAAGCTCGTCTTAAAGCCTCATCACGTCGAGATTCAAGTCATCGCTGATGAGCAAGGAAACGCTGTTCACTTAGGTGAGCGTGACTGCTCCATGCAGCGGAGAAATCAAAAGATCATTGAAGAGTGCCCAAGTCCTCTCATTTCAGACGATTTGCGGAAACGTATGGGAGAAGCCTCCGTGAAGCTGGTGAAAGAAATCGGTTATCACAATGCAGGAACGATCGAGTATCTCGTCGATTCCACAGCAGAGAACTTCTATTTCATGGAGATGAATACTCGTATTCAGGTCGAGCACCCAGTCACTGAGGAAGTCATGGGCTGTGAATTGATCAAAGAGCAAATCCGCGTCGCCGCTGGTTACCCGCTCTCTGAGCACGTCATCGACGCCACTCCACGCGGTCATTCGATTGAGTGCCGGATTAATGCCGAAGATCCATTTAATAACTTCGCTCCGAGCCCAGGTAAGATCGATCTCTGGTATGCGCCAGGAGGGAAAGGCGTTCGCGTCGATACGCACGTCTACTCGGGTTACACTGTTCCGCCTTACTACGATTCCATGATCGCTAAGCTCATCGTCACAGCCACGTCTCGCGAAGTCGCGATTGCTCGGATGAAGCGTGCGCTTTCAGAGTTCATGATTCGTGGGATCAAGACCACGATTCCTTTCCAGCAGGAAATCATTGATCATCCAGACTTTAAGGCAGGGAAATACAATATCGAGTGGGTTGCTCAGTATCTAGAGGAGCGTCCAGCGCGCGACTCTGATAAAGGGTAGTGAAAAGATGACTCGCCAGGAACGTCTCGATGCCGTCAAGGCGGCTGTGTTTTATGGCATAGTTGACCTCGGCTACACTGCGCCGAGTGATGTGGCTCAGCGCGCGCAGCAGCTCATAGACGGTGGTGCGGGCATCATTCAGCTACGCGCTAAGGGATTTACAGAAGGAGAAATACTTAGCCTCGCACGTCTGATACAGCCAGTGTGTGAGGCAGCGCGTATCCCTTTTATCGTAAACGACCATGCGAACATAGCTGTAGAGGTCGGCGCAGATGGTGTCCATATCGGCCAGGATGATGGAGACTTATCGACTGCTAGAGCCATAGTAGGGCCAGAAATGCTCGTGGGCCGTTCGACTCACTCCGTCGAACAAGCGCATGCTGCTATGAAGGAGGGCTTTGATCATGGAGGCTTTGGACCACTGTTTCCTACTCCTACGAAGAAGGGACGTCCTGGAATTGGTTTGGAAAATATAGCGACTGTTGAACGAGATATTTCGCCGACCATGCCTCTCTTTTGCATAGGTGGTATCACTCCTCAGACATTAGATCAGGTCATAGCGGCAGGAGCGAAGCGTGTCGTCGTGGTCTCACAAATTTTGCTGGCAGATGATGTGACTCAGGCTTCGAGAGATATAGTAAATGCTCTGCAGTCTGGCGAATGAATCGCTCTGGATTCAGAGAGGTGGAGGAGTGATAACTGGGTATAAGGCACGCTTTAGAAAGAGGTGTCCTTTTGTATTTTAATATCAACGCAAACTGCTACGGATTCATGAGTGAAAGCGATTGTAAAAGACCAGAATGCCAAGGGTCTCACCTTGTGCGATGTGCCAATGCCGCAGATTGGTCCTCGCGATGTCTTAATTCAGATTGACCGGACTGGCATTTGTGGCACCGACCTTCACATCTATAAATGGGATGATTGGGCACAGAAAAATATCCCTGTTCCTATGGTCATCGGACATGAATTCGTCGGACGGATCGTAGAGCTAGGGGCCCAAGTCGACTATTTACAAATCGGAGATCTCGTCTCAGGAGAAGGGCATCTTATTTGTGGTCGCTGTCGGAACTGTTTAGCTGGTCGTCGCCACTATTGTCGTAGCACCCGTGGAGTTGGTATTAACTTTCCAGGGGCCTTTGCTGAATACATTTCCCTTCCCGCGACGAATGTTTGGAAACTCGCGCCTGAAGTTTCTAAGGATACAGCTGCGATTTTTGACCCATTTGGAAATGCGACACACACAGCGCTCACCTTTCCACTCCTAGGAGAAGACGTCTTAATTACTGGTGCTGGCCCGATTGGGTGTATGGCTGCTGCTATAGCGAAGCACGCTGGTGCGCGTCATGTCGTCGTCACTGATGTCAATCCAGAGCGCTTAACTCTGGCTCAAAAGTTAGGAGCGACACGCACTGTCGATGTCCGCTCAGAAACTCTGCCTCAGGTGCAAGAAGACCTTGGTATGAGAGAAGGGTTTGATGTGGCCCTTGAGATGTCTGGAAATGCTCAAGCCTTCCGTGATCTCATCGCGAATATGCGGCACGGTGGAAAGATCGCTCTACTCGGCATTCTCGAGAATAATGTCGGGATCGATTGGGATCAGATCATATTTAATTCTCTTACGATAAAGGGCATCTATGGCCGTAAGATGTATAGCACATGGTATGAGATGACTTCCATGATCCAGTCCGGACTCAGCATCGAAGACGTTATTACTCACCGTTACCACTACACCGAATTTGAAAAAGGATTCCAGGCTATGAGCGAAGGTAGCTCTGGCAAAGTGATCTTAAACTGGGCCGACCTTGGCTAATTTCTCAATCAATTTTTTACACTCACATATGTTAACAGCAGATTTCCAAAACCAGCTCACTCAGACACTCAGTGAGATTACAGAAAGTGGACTTTTTAAGGAGGAGTATATCATTTCCTCACCACAAGACGCCATGATCACACTTCAAGATGGACGTGAAGTGATCAATATGTGCGCGAATAATTATCTCGGCCTGTCGAATCATCCGGAGGTCTGTGAAGCAGCGCGAGCAGCAATTGATACACGTGGTTTTGGAATGTCTTCCGTGCGCTTTATCTGTGGCACACAGGACCTCCACCGCCAGTTAGAGCAGGCTCTCAGCACCTACCTTGGCACCGAGGATACGATTCTCTATCCATCTTGTTTCGATGCGAATGGTGGATTGTTTGAGAGCATTCTCACAACGGAAGATGCTATTATTTCAGATGCGTTAAACCATGCGTCCATCATTGATGGAGTCCGTCTGTGTAAGGCTAAGCGCTTTCGCTATGCCAATAACGATCTTGCAGATCTCGAGGCGCAACTAAAAGCAGCAGATGAAGCTGGTGCGCGTCATAAGCTGATTACGACTGATGGATCATTCTCCATGGATGGCGTTATTGCAGACCTTGCTGGCATTCACGCACTTGCAGATAAGTATAATGCTCTCGTTCACTTTGACGATTGTCACTCTACTGGATTTCTCGGAGAAAATGGACGCGGCACACATGAGCACTGTGGTTTATTTGGTAAGATCGATCTAACAACTGGGACATTGGGGAAAGCTCTCGGTGGTGCCTCAGGAGGCTACACATCAGGCCGTAAGGAAATTATCGATATCCTTCGCCAACGATCTCGCCCGTATCTCTTTTCTAACACGATTGCTCCAGCCATCGTCGCTGCTTCTCTCAAGGTGTTAGAAATTCTCACTGCCTCAAATGAACTAGCTGATAAGGTGAAAGAGAATACAGATTATTTCCGCAAGAACTTAGCTTCCACAGGATTTGAAATCTTAGGTGATCAACATCCGATCTCACCTGTCCTCTTAAAAGACGCCACACTCGCTCAAGAATTTTCTAGAAAGCTTCTTGAGAAGAATATCTATGCCATCGGCTTCTTCTTCCCAGTGGTCCCTAAAGAGCGCGCACGTATTAGAACACAAATCTCTGCAGCTCATACGAAAGATCATCTCGATCAAGCACTCGAAGCCTTCCAGTCAGTCGGTAAGGAACTCGGAGTTTATTAGTGGAGCGTAGCCTTTAGGCTACTAGGTGCCAAAGGCCTTCAGGCCTTATCAGTTCATGGATAACATCACTCCATTTAACCGGCAACAAGTCACGACCACACGGACAAAACTCCCACACTGGTCTCAAGAGAATGCCACATATTTCATAACATTCCGCCTAGCTGATTCGATTCCTCCAGAAAAAATTATAGAACTCAAAGACTCCGCCAGATTGTTCGAAACCAGACATCCCAAGCCATGGGACAAGGAAACTGAAGAGAAATACTATCGTGAAGTTTCTTTGAAGTTAGAGAAGTGGTTGGATCTAGGACATGGGAGATGTGTTCTGAAAGAGAAAGATGTTCGAGCTACTATCATGGCAAAGCTCCATGATCTAGAATCGGAGTCTGTGGTATTGCGGAGTGTAGTGATCATGCCTAATCATGCTCACTTACTCGTCACACTAGGAGAGATGAAAATTGGTGACTACATGAATGCTCTCAAGGGAGCGACGAGCCGATTGATCAATAGCTATCTGAAGAGAGAAGGGGCTTTGTGGCAGCGCGACTACTTTGATCGAATTATCCGTGATGAGAGGCATTACCAGAGATGTTTGAGGTATATTGAGGCTAATCCTGAGAAGGCGAATGTGCGCGAAGAGTTTTATACTCTTTGGCCTGAAGGCCAAGGCACCTAGTAGCCTAAAGGGCTACGCTCCTTGTAGCACAATCGCGACTCTTGGGGGGAGGTAGAGCTTGAGTTGGCCATCTATGACGGGGTAGGTAACGGACTCATCTATGCGGGCGAAGCCGCCGTATCCTGAGCGATCACTGTTCAGGACGATCGAGTGATCGACTTGGTTATGCACTGGTATTCCGTAGTCGACGTATGCAGTCTCAGCAGAGAGATTGACGACAAAGATGGCGTTATTACGCTCAAAGGCCATCACTCGATCAGTGCCATGAATCTGGAGGGCTTGGGCAGGATTTGCAGCTAGGATATTAGCTTTTGTGAGGAAGGTGATGAGTGCTGCGTCAAAGTCTAACAGGTGCTTGTAGCGTAGTTCTTCATTATCAGCAACAGACCAGAGGCGACGACAATGTTTATAAGACCAGTTGTTGCCCTCGCGTGGGAAATCGACCCATTCTGGATGACCAAATTCATTCCCAATGAAGGTAAGAAAGCCTTCTCCTCCTGCGCTTGCAGTGATGAGGCGAATGAGTTTATGCAGGGCGATTCCGCGGTCGATGATCGGGTTTTTAGACTCGATGTTCATGTCCCAATACATCTCTTTATCCATGAGCCAGAAGGCGATGGTTTTATCGCCGACGAGGGCCTGATCATGTGATTCGACGTAGGAAATGTTCGCTTCTCCGTGTCTGCGATTGCTGAGAGTGTCCCACATGGCATTGAGATCCCAGTCTTCGTCACGTTGATGCTTGAGTAGCTTGATCCAGTAGTCTGGAATGCCCATGGCTAGGCGATGAGTGAATCCAACTCCTCCTTCGCTAGTAGGTCTACATAGTCCAGGCATGCCGCTCATATCTTCAGCGATGCAGATGGCTCCAGGTTTGATTTTTTGAATCAAGTCATTGGCGAGCTGCAGGTAAAGCACGGCATTTTCATCTACGCCATGTTTAAAATATTTGTCGTAATGGTCAAAACTCTCATTACCGAAATGGTAGTAGAGCATAGAGGTGATGCCGTCATAGCGATACCCATCGAAGTGGAATTCCTCTAACCAGTAACGAGTGTTAGAGAGAAGGAAATTTTGCACTTCCTGTTTCCCGTAGTCGAAGACCATGGAGTCCCATTGAGGATGTTCCGCACGGAAATACTGCCCACCAGATCCATCAAAATCATTGAGCCCTTCGGCGATATTTTTCACCGAGTGTGAGTGGACGATGTCCATCAAGACAGCTAGGCCGTGCGCATGTGCGGTATCGATGAGGTATTTAAGATCCTCAGGTGTGCCAAAGCGTGATGATGGTGCGAAAAAGTTCGAGACATGGTAACCGAATGATCCGTAATACGGGTGCTCTGCGATGGCCATGAGCTGAACGATGTTATAGCCGCCTTTTGCAATGCGTGGGATCATCTGATCAGCGAACTCTCGGTAGCTATGAACGCGCGGCTCTTCTCCGGCCATCCCTATGTGGGCTTCGTAGATGCAGGGGGAGGTGATACCGGAGGGATCAAATGTGTGCTTCCACTGATACTCGTCTACTGGGTGCCAGATCTGAGCGGAAAAGTCTT
>CALFDI010000003.1 GCA_937952875.1 uncultured Verrucomicrobiales bacterium | reverse complement strand
AGGGGAGACACCTGGGAGCTGGACGTCCTTCGTATCTTTTAGCGTGATACAGTCGCCTATGCCAAAGACTTCCGGGTGCTCTGGTAGACTACAGTCTTTTAAAACCTCAAGTCGTCCGCCTTTATCAATAGGGAGATTAAGTTTGCGAGTGACAGGGCTAGCCGCGACTCCTGCCGTCCAGACAATCGTGCCAGATGGAATAATGTCATCCCCGATAACGACGGCTTCATGCCTGATGTCTGAGGCCCGAGAGTTGAGCCTCACCTCGACGCCTTTATCTTGTAATGACTTGAGCGCCTTAGCAGGGAGAGGAGCTGGGAAGTAGTTAAGAACTTCGCTACGTGAGTGAATGAGAACGATGCGTGCTTCCTTCGGATTAATCCGGCGGAACTCGTCTGCGACGACGAGGCGTGTGAGTTCTGCTAGCGCGCCAGCCATTTCGACACCAGCCGGACCACCTCCGACGATAGTCGTTGTCATGAGAAGTTCTCTGCGCTTGGGATCTTTCTCAAGTTCTGCTTTTTCTAAATTTCCTAATACGCTCTGACGGATTTCAAAGGCTTCTTTGAGACTTTTGAGACCGATGGAGTGTTTCGCCCATTCGTCTTTTCCAAAGTAATTGTTAGAGGCGCCGACAGCGACGACGAGGTAATCGTAGTTTAATGTGCAGCTGGAAAGATTGACCTCTTTTTTTACAGGGTCAGCCGATAGGATTTCATCCATCAAGACCGTGACGTTTTTGAATTTACCGAGCGCCTTACGAACAGGTTCAGCCACGTCTGGTAGGGCGAGTGATGACGTTGCGACTTGGTAGAGTAGAGGTTGAAAGAGATGATGATTCTGCCGATCAATCACCGTGATCTTGCAGGGGTGTTTCGCCAGTTGTTGGCACACCTTTAAGCCTCCGAATCCTGCTCCGAGCACGACGATGTGCGGGATGCGCTCTTTCTCTTCTGACATGAGAAAAGTATGTCTACAGATCAGAGAAGAGCAAGCGGGGGATGTAATCGCTGTATTTTTGTCAGTCTACCTTTTGAGGTTTCAGTTGTTTTCTAGCGTCCCTTCAGGACGCACGTTTTTCCGCTGTCCACTATTCCCGGGGGTACACCCCGCGCTAAGTTCTGGCATCCCTTCGGGATTACGGTGCGGGCGGCTGTGTGTGATCGTGTTGATGCGGCATTTGCTTTTTAGCGGTCTCCTAGGGCACGTGGTTTTATTCCTGGGCTGTAGCCCGAGCTATGGTCTGGCTACCCTCCGGGATTATGGCCTTGGCGTGGAGGGTGTTTCTTCATTACGCAGTTTGCGCTAATCTCGGCACGTCCTGAAAGGACGATAGAACATAGCCCAGGGTGCTAACCCTGGTATTTGGTAGAGCAAGGCATTGCGTCCTGAAGGGACGCCAGAAAGCTGTTAACACCCTCTTAGCTATCTAGTAGTTCACTCTCCTGCACATCTATGCCGCCTAATCGTAAATGCCTCACATTTCTCAATGTCTTCACTCTGCGGGAAAAGATGTTCAAATTCCGGGAACTGAGTATCTCCCTCATAGTCTCCATGCACATGTGTGACGATGAGACTATTGAGATGAGGCAGGAAAGCCTTATAAATCTCGGCGCCGCCAATGATAAATGTCTCGTCACTCTCAAGAGCGAGAGTCTTCAACTCTTCTGGAGAGTGAATCACAGTTACACCATCCGCTGTCCAATCCGTATCACGGGTGAGCACGATATTTGTGCGTTTGGGTAACGGGCGACCAATAGAATCGTAGGTCTTCCGCCCCATGACGATCGGGTGACCACTCGTTGTCTTTTTAAAAAACTTAAGATCTTCGGGAAGGTGCCAAGGAAGATCACCATCGCGTCCGATCACACGGTTGTCGGCCATCGCGACTATAGCTGTAAGTGTCATAGGAATTAGGCTGAGGCGTTTTCGAATTCGTTCTTAGCCCGCTTACGGCACTGAGCGACGAAGAAATTGCACGCTTCTTGGCAAACGAGAGGAATGGCTTTGTCTTCATCGGCATCTCCGGGAATTCCATCGAAACGCGAGGCTTCAGAATCAGTCAGCGGTGTATCATCATCTAGCTTCCACAGGATCTTTTTCACGCAATTATTCCCTGGCCCGCAGAGACATTGAACGAGGTCCTGAGCGCCTGCATCACTGATCGTCCCAGCAAAGCGATACATGCCAGTCTGGCGGTCCAGCTTATCACGTAAATTCTGCACACGAATAGTGCCATTTTTATAAGCTGACCAGAGACCAAGGCTGGCCGGGTAAAAAATATCGAGCGCTCTCCTTAGACTCGCGATGTCTGGAAGTGTGAGCAGCCAGCCAGTTTTCAAATCCAACTGACCTTTCGTGAAGCGGAATTCCCCGTCAGGTCCGTAGAGCCCGATCTCACGAGCATCTTCTGGTGAGCTATAAGGTGTAAGCGCCGATCGATCCGTCTCGGAGTCATCGATGTGGTGAAGGACATAAGATCCCTCTATAGTCTCGATTATGATCTGGCCGATTTGGCGGATACCAGAGTCGAGTGCAGACTGAAGTGTTTCGGAAAGTGTCATGGCTTAGGCAGAAAGGTGTTCGGTCTGAAAATCGGAAACGAGATCGAGAATCACGTCTGCGAGAAGTGGCTCGGTGCCAATAGCAGATGAATAGTAGAGCGTTTTATCCTGCAGATGATAGGGATTATTCCTGAAGACATCCTTCTGGCTGGCTGCGAGGCCTTCGTCTTTTTCAAAGCCCAGCATGACGGGGATATCTTGATAAGAGTGTAGGCCATCCGAGATGAAAAAAGGCACGACTACTACATTCGGCGTCGTGGCATTGAGGTGCCAGTCTTTGATAAATGGCTCTTCTTCCATGAAGGCCTCCTGCACACTGGCGTAGGGGATAGCGCTTTCTTCGAGTGCTTTGACTTGGTCTTTGATGGAGTCTGCAGACTTCGCATTAAGTGCTGTGCCGTGGCCTACTATGAAAACAGTCGTTTCTTCTGGGGCGACGCCGGGAGCCACGTTCTGAGCCCGCTTTCCAATGATCCCACTCATCGCGGGATGGATGCCGAGTGGATCAGTGTAGTAGAGCGTTTTACCGTGGACTTTAGTAATCGGGCCGTCCATTTCGAGCTCTCTAGGAATGACTTCAGTAGTGAAGTAACCCTCAGAGATGAAGTCTGGCACGACATAGATTTCCTTCGCATCGATCATATACAAAGCCTCTCGCATGGAGGGCTCTTCCTTCCAGAAGCAGCAATGCACTTCTGAAAAGATGCCACGCTTCCGGATTTCGTCAGCATGATTATAATACGGCGTAGAGGAATCAGGATTCTCCGTGGATCCGTGACCTACGATGAGAAGGGCACATTCATGAAGCGGGGCGGACATAGGATAGAAAATGCTATACAGGGATGTGTGAGGTGCAAAGTTAGGCTATTCATCTTTGCTAATCTCATCGAGATTGATGAAGGGGACGACGCTATTACCTCCGCCGCCTCCTAAGCTGACGCGAGGGACTGTGCCACTCCACTTCTCGACAGCACGCAGTTTAATGAGATCGGGACTATCTCGTATGGCGGCACCTTCTATACGAATTGCTTCGGCACGCGCCTTTGCTTCTGCAGTAATTTCGTAAGCTTTAGCATCAGCAAGTGCTTTGCGTTTTTCGGCTTCTTGGACAGCTGCATCACGCTCGGCTTCCGCTGAGGCGACTTTTTGTTGCTGCTCTGTCTTAAATCGTTCGAATTCAGCTTTCTGC
>CALFDI010000002.1 GCA_937952875.1 uncultured Verrucomicrobiales bacterium | reverse complement strand
GATGATTATCCTTACTCTAATAACGCCAAGAATATTCCTAGCTCTGACTACAATTCGCAAATCAAGGCTTTTCCGTCGACTGTCTCATTGCCAACTCTCGAGCTAGACGCTTGTAATTATTATGTTGGAATGATCTATCCTGGTATGGATCTAGAGCGTCAAATCAGTAGTTCTTTAGCTTTTGCAGAGTGCGCTCCAACTGGTTCAGAGAATGATCCGGCTGATCCAACTGACCCTATCGATGAGCCAGATGCAGATCTTCCTCCTTATGAGCCTGTTTTGCCATGTCCAGTCCTCGAAGAAGATGATTTAGGTAATAATGGCACTAATATTGAGGGTGGATCTCTTATCAGACGTAGTTTCACTCTTAATGATGGAACAACTGTTGCTGGTGGTGTTTATCTTTATGGTATGGATCAAGCTCCATCATTAAATCTAAATCAAAAAGTTCCTAACGGAACGAAGTTGACTGGTGATTTGTTTGTGCCTGGTAGCCCTCGATTCCAGATCAATGGTGATAGATCACTTCTGAATGATCGTTTCAGAGCATATCGTTCATCTAGCGATCTTAATTACCAGATTAATTTAGATGGATCGATTGGTTTAAATTCAATTACATATAATGCCAATTTTGGAGCGAATCCTACATTCTTAGATCCTGAGTCTCCAGCTGGAAGCCGTTGGGTTAATCTTGATAGACCGACTCAATCCATTGGTGATCCTTCTACGCTAAGAGGCCTAAACGTCAATTCAGGCTACGCTTCGGATGTGATTCTTCCTCCAGGAGCTTATCAGTCCATTAGTATGTCAACCAATAGCCGACTTGTCTTAGGGAATGTCGGTGATACTGAGCCAGCGGTTTACAGCTTTGATAGTCTGAATATGAATAACTGCGATGTCGTAATCGTAGGGCCAACTCAGATTCGGATGAAGCATGGCCTCAATCTTCAAAGGCTTTCAGGTAATTCAGAGCGTCCAGATTGGTTGAATGTTTACACAAATGGCGATGTAAATATGAACTCAGGAAGTTCGATATACGGTAATATTTTCGCAGACGGCGGACGTGTGACAATCAATAACGATTCAACTGTATATGGAATTGTGGTGGCTGATCATTTAACGATGAACTCTAATTCATCATTGCTTAACGGTTATGGTGGTCCAATCAGCACTAACGATCCTAACCCAGTTCATGATACACCTTTTGCACGAGAAGTTCGTGGAGAAACATCTGACACTAATAATGATGCTGAAGAAGAAACAGAGACTGGTTTGTCTCAAGAAGCTCTCGATCAGATTAGAGACTTTGAAGCAGGTATAGACCATCCAGCGCTTAACTTCTCTAGAAATCCGAATGAGAAAGTTCTCGCTCCTTTAAGTGACCTGATTTCGGCTGACTCTAATGGACAGCTCAATCTTGAGATTGATGGATCAGCACTTTACATGAATAAGCGTTTTGCTCGCCGTTACCAGTTAGCTATTTTCCGTGCAGATGCAGATGTAAATCCTGAGCTTGGTGCAGGATCTCTTGCGGCACGATTAGTTACTGTTCTTCCACAGATTTACACGACTCAAAGCGGAACTTCAACTTCACGTTAAGAGTTAGTTGCTGTAATCGACGCAAACTTTAAACAAAAGGCCGGTAGTAATACCGGCCTTTTTTATTGTGAGTTAAGGCCTAATTAAAGATCGAGTCTCTTAACGAGAGAGTATGATTTCTCTGCCTGGTGCATGATCATGTTTTTCAAATGATCTTAACGGATTATGAATGTTGAGTTTTGAAGGGTGTCTTTGATGTGCGTGTTGAGAGCTGAAGGACTGGTTTGGCAGACGCCATTAAGAATCTATCTTCTTAAGGTTTTTCTTTAGAATGAGCGAAGCTTGCGAGAAGTATCTAAAGGGAAGTCCTCCTCTTAAACGATCAGATCTTGACTTTCTTGAGCGTGGAGGTCATCGCATTACTGCCAAACCGCAAGAGGTTCATTTCGTATGAACTAGATTGTAACCGAACCCTTCGAGTTCTCCCTCGAAGGGTTCATTTTTTGCTATTTAGTGAGTTTTCACGACTTTGATCACTCTGAGGCTGAGGAGGATTGCTGCGAGAGCTAAGCCTATAGCGAGTCCCCACCAGATTCCGATCGGTCCCCAGTTTAGGTATTTTGCGAGATACCATCCTGTTGGGATGCCTATCGACCAGTAACTAAAGAATACGATCCAGGCTGGGATTTTGACGTCTTCAAGGCCGCGTAAAATACTCGCAGATGCGATTTGAATTCCATCGAAGACTTGAAATAAGCCAACGATTACGAGCAGGCTTGCGGCTATTTCAATGACTGGAGCTTTATCGACGTAGAGGTTGGCAATGTCATGCCCATTGAAAACACAGACGAGAGCGGAACAGATGACGAAGCTGAGTGTGAGAAACCAACCTGAAATGATGAGGGCTGGAAAGCGTTCGGGTTGGCTCGCTCCCAGGACGTTCCCAACGCGGACGGTGAGAGCCATGGATAATCCGAGAGGGATCATGAAAAATGCTCCAGCTGTGGTAAGTGCTATCTGATGCGCCGCGAGAGGAACTTCGCCAAAGAGTCCGACGAGAATACCAGAAATAGAAAAGGCCGAGACTTCACAAAGAAGTTGTAAGCTCGCGGGGATGCCGAGAGCTAGGAGTTGAGTGACTTCTTGACGGTTATAAGGCGCTAGCCATCTGCGAGGAATGAAATCCTTCAGTGTAGATGAGCGATTAATCCAGACGAGCATGCCCAGAAGAATAGCTGAGCGTGAGATCAAAGTGGCGACACCTGCTCCTATGAGTCCATATCTCAAATGGAATATGAACAGGTAATTGAGTAAAATGTTCAGTCCGACTCCGCTTAAGAAGATCCAGAATGAGGGCCAAGGGTGATCGAGTGCATCAGCGTGGTTTTTCAAGGCCATAGACCCTAGCGCCGGAATCAGAGAGAGGAGTATGAGCAGGAGAAACTGTGGTGCTGCAGCGGTCACATTCTCAGGCTGCCCGAAAAGGTGGAGGAAGGGGATTGTTAAGCAGCCGAGAGCGAAGAGGATAAGTCCAGTCGCTATACTCAGGTAAAATCCATTCCTGCAGATGCTGCGGGCTGCGCTAGGATCTTCTCTGCCAGCTGCAGATGAGCTCCGGATAGATATGCTGATGAGAATACCAATGCCGAAGACGAAGAAGATGTAGAAAATGTTATTCGCAAAGGCGAGTGCTGCGAGTTCTGTCACACCTACTTTCCCGATCATAGCAGTATCAGCTATGCCCATCAGCATCTGGCTGAGCTGGCCGATGATGAGAGGGATAGAGAGGATGAGCGTTTTACGGCCTTCTTTAAGAAGGCTGTGCAGTGAGAGTGCTGCGATCATAGTCCGTCTTTGAAGCCATGGATCTGGTCTTGCCAGAGACGGCGTTGACGTTTTGTCATTCGGCCTTGGTCGCCTTCCTGGCGGAGTTCGCGTTCTTGTCGATGAATGGCGCGCTTCGCTTCAGCATCTTTTAAAATATCCTCAGGTGTGATATCTTCATATGCCGCTTGGGCGAGAGGCGCTGAGACTCTTTTTTCAATAAGCTCGATGACCTTGATCGTGCGCTTATGAGTCTCATCTGAGGATGGGATGACTAAGACATCACCGCATTTGACTTGAGAGGAAGGTTTCAGAGACTTTCCCGCGCGTTTGATCTTTCCCGCGTCGCATTGCTTAGCGGCGAGAGTTCTCGTTTTAAAAAGGCGGATCGCCCAGAGGTATTTATCAACGCGCATGAGGA
>CALFDI010000001.1 GCA_937952875.1 uncultured Verrucomicrobiales bacterium | reverse complement strand
TTGAGAGATGCTGAGTTCGCTACTGTGGATATTTTGAAAGACTCGCTCTAACAGTTCAAAGCGCTGATCTTCCTGTGCCCATTCCGTGTCAGTGTATGCTCCGTTATTTAAAATGTGTAGATGTTGATCGTTGAGAAGCAGGGGAGAGTCTGGTGTGCCCCATGGCGAGGCATTGAAATGCAGACAGATGACGAGGTCTGGTTGATAGACCGTGTTGATCAGATCTGCTCGGGATCGGATTTCTGCTGTGCGGTAGAAGAAGAGTTCCTGTCTTCTGCTGGCGGCTGCTTCTGACTGTTTGGGGCCGTATTTGTCTCTCACATAATTCGCGAGATCATCTGCGCGTGTGGTGGTGATGGGATAATCATTAGTGCGTGTGAGAGAGACTCTGGCACCTGCTGCGCGGAGCTGGGCAGCTAGCTTATGAGCGACGATTCGCGTCATGCTGCCTTCCATCGCGGGGAGTCGGTTCCCTATCTGAAAAAAGCGTTCCTCAACTTTCGCGAAATCGCCGCCGATGTGTCCAGGGTCGATCGTGATATTGAGTTGATTGAGTGGTTTACTGGTGTTCCAGTATTTCGGCGCGGTGCGCTTGGCTTCAGCGGTCGCTGCGAAAGGGATAGTGATGCTTTTCTGTCCAGAGGTCGTGATGCGGACGGCTTCTGGTCTGATGTCTAGCCATGGCTTCCAGTTTCCTTTGACACTGTAGACGCGTTCGATCTGATCGATGAATTCCGTCTGCGTTAGTGTGTTGCTATATTGACTGAGTTGAGCCCAGTCAGGTGCTGAGCTGAGATTCGCGAATTCATCGCTCGGTGGTGGGATAATAGGAGCCTGATCTAATCGAGGGAGCTGGCTCGCACTGACGATGACTTCTTTTTCAATCGTCTTCTCTTCTGTGACGATGACTTCTTCGACCTGCGGACTGGGACGTAGGGCAAGGCCGAGGCCTGCTCCGATGGCTAGACTGATAAGTGCGATGAGAAGTCCTTGAGTTTTCATAAAGTGCTAGAAAGAATGAACGGGCATTTCTGCACCTATTCTTTCCCATTATTGTGATTAAGCTACTGTTTTTAGGAGACGTCGTCGGCGAGCCGGGGCGTAAGGCCGTTATTTCCTACCTAGAACAGGTGAAAAAGGAGAAATCTGTCGATTTTATTGTCGTTAATGGCGAAAATTCCGCTGGAGGGCGGGGGATCACGCCAAAGATCTCGATCGATCTCATGCGCGCAGGTGCTACAGTGATCACTACAGGTGACCACATCTGGGATCAGAAAGAAATTTCAGACTACCTTCCTGATGAGCCTCGCCTGCTGCGGCCGATTAACTTTGGAGAAGAGGCTCCGGGGAATGGATCGGTCGTCATACCGACTCCGAAGGGCAAGGTCGCTGTGATCAATGCAATGGGGAGGACATTTATGAATCCACCGCTTGAGAATCCGTTCACAGCTATGGAGAAAGAGGTGGCGCGTCTGAGAGAAGAAGGCGTTCAGGTCATATTCGTGGACTTTCATGCAGAGACGACTTCAGAAAAGATCGCCATGGGGCGGGCGCTAGACGGATCAGTGTCAGCGGTCGTCGGCACACATACGCACGTGCAGACAGCTGATGAGCGGATCTTTCCCGGAGGAACGGCGTATTTAACAGATGCTGGTATGTGTGGGCCGGATGACTCAGTTCTCGGGCGCGCTGTTGACTCTGTGGTTTGGAGATTTAAGTCATCTCTGCCGACGCGTTTTCCCATCGCAAAGGGGCCTGTTCGACTCTGCGGAGCCTTGATTGAGATCGATGAAACGACAGGAAAGGCCGTTCATATCGAACGGGTTTCCATTTTATGCTCAGATGAAGGTGTGTAACTCGCTTATAATGAGCATATTTTAAATTTTTTTAAAACTGGGTCATTTTTTTTTGACAGTGGGGTCGGCTTTGATACCGTCCGGCCCGCCCGACTAGGGGGCTAGTGTGTAAGTATTCTTGCGTGTTAGCGTTTTGAGTCGGGCTTCAAATCAGTCAGAAACAGGCTCATGTAGCTCAGGGGTAGAGCACATCCTTGGTAAGGATGAGGTCGCGGGTTCAATTCCCGCCATGAGCTCCATTTCAGCCTGATATTTTAACACATTAACGTAGTTTACACTAAATAATACCAAAGTTATGGCCAAAGAATCATTCGAGCGGACAAAGCCGCACTGTAATGTCGGCACGATCGGCCACGTCGATCACGGCAAGACAACCCTCACAGCAGCTATCACTAACACACTTGCGGAAGCAGGTGGTGCAGAAGCGAAAGCATATGACGAAATCGACGGTGCTCCCGAGGAGCGCGAGCGCGGTATCACAATCTCTACTGCTCACGTTGAGTATGAGACAGAGAAGCGTCACTATGCTCACGTTGACTGCCCAGGTCACGCTGACTACGTTAAGAACATGATCACAGGTGCCGCCCAGATGGATGGTGGTATCCTCGTTGTGTCCGCAGCTGATGGCCCTATGCCTCAGACTCGTGAGCACATCCTTCTTGCACGTCAGGTTGGTGTCCCAGCCCTCGTCGTGTTCCTCAACAAGGTTGACCAAGTTGATGATGCTGAGCTTCTTGAGCTCGTCGAGATGGAGATCCGTGAACTCCTTTCTACTTACGAATTCCCAGGTGACGACATTCCTGTTGTTATGGGATCAGCTCTTAAGGCCCTCGAGGGAGATGAAGAGCACAAAGGTAACATCAAAAAGCTCATGGACGCTGTTGATGAATACATCCCACAGCCTGAGCGCCCTGTTGATCAGGACTTCCTCATGCCTATCGAAGACGTCTTCTCTATTGAAGGTCGTGGCACAGTTGCAACTGGCCGTATCGAGCGTGGTATCATCAAGAAGATGGAAGAGTGTGAAATCGTTGGTATCCGCGACACACAGAAGACAACTATTACTGACATCGAGATGTTCCGTAAGCTTCTCGACGAAGGTCGTGCAGGTGATAACGTTGGTCTCCTCGTTCGTGGTCTTAAGAAAGATCAGCTCGAGCGTGGTCAGTGTATCGTCAAGCCAGGTTCTGTGACTCCTCACACAAAGTTCAATGCTGAGATCTACGTCCTTTCTAAGGACGAGGGTGGTCGTCACACACCATTCTTCAGCAACTACCGTCCACAGTTCTACTTCCGCACAACTGACGTGACTGGCAGCATCAAGCTTCCAGATGGCGTTGAAATGGTTATGCCTGGTGACAATGTCACTCTCGAGGTAGATCTCATCACTCCAGTTGCTATGGAAAAGGCAATGCGTTTCGCTATCCGTGAGGGTGGTCGCACAGTAGGTGCAGGACGTGTTGCTGACATCCTTGCATAAAGACAACTCATCTCAAACTGACCGGTATACACGGAAAGTTTGAAAACACCTTGACGGGGCGGCTCGGTTCTCATACCGAGTCGCCCCCTCATTGCCTTCTGATAACAGATTACCTGTTTTTAACAGGGTAGTAGCTCAATTGGTAGAGCATCGGTCTCCAAAACCGAGGGTTTAGGGTTCGAGTCCCTACTGCCCTGCCATCAGAAAGCCCCACACCGTTCATTTCATTTCTCCAACAGTTCATGTTCCAAAAAATTTCTTCATTCGCAGGCGAGGTCAAAACCGAACTGCGCAAGGCAAGTTGGCCTTGGAGTTCTGACCCTAAAGTCAAAGGCTTTAAGAAGTTCCGTGAACTCGTTGATTCTACGATCGTTGTTCTCGTTGCCATGCTCTTGCTGGCTGGTTTTGTCGCCGTCTGGGACCTCGTTCACTCTGAAGTGATTACATTTTTGACCACTTTCGGTCTCAAGTAAGCAGCGGACTGCTTATTTCTCCCTTTTCCACTTACATTTCTTTCACCACCCCCGATGCCACGTATCCCAGCACCAGAAGACCAATGGTATGTTGTTCACTGCCTCTCCGGCCAGGAGAACAAGGTCAGACAACGTATTGAACGTGCAATCGAAGCAGAAGAGCTTGGTGATATCATTTTCAAAGTCCTCATGCCGCAGGAGACCGTCTCCGAAGTGCGCCGTGGGGAGAAGACCGAGGCTAAGAAGAAGTTCTACCCCGGTTACATCATTATTAACATGCACCTCTTCACTGAGGATAATGAGCTCGTCGAGCGCGCATGGTCATTCATGAGTCAGCTCGATGGAGCAATCGGCTTCGCAGGCTCTAAAGACATACCTCTCCCAATGCGTCCACGTGAAGTGGAGGCGATGCTTTCTCAGATCGAGGAGCGTGAAGATGGCGCTCGTCCATCGATTTCTTTCGAAATCGGTGATGAGGTCAAAGTCTCTGACGGTCCTTTCGAAAGCCAGACCGGAATCGTCGAAGAGATCGACGAGGAAAAGGGCAAGCTGCTCGTTTCTGTCACTATCTTTGGCCGTGCTACCCCAGTCGAACTCGAATACTGGCAGGTCGAACGTCCATAATTATACCGTTTTTCAATATCGCGCACCCCACTTTTTCACTTCAACCAGTTAACTGCTAACCTCTCCTCCAAACAATGGCCAAGGAAATCAAATCAATCATCAAGCTCCAGATCCAAGCGGGTCAGGCGAATCCATCACCTCCAGTCGGTCCAGCACTCGGTCAGGCGGGTGTGAATATCATGGGATTCTGTAAGGAGTTCAATGCAGCCACTCAAAAGCAGGCTGGTGACCTCCTCCCGACAGTGATCACTGTTTTCAAGGATGCGTCTTTCACATTCATCACAAAGCAGCCACCAGCAGCTGTCCTTCTTAAGAAGGCTGCAGGTCTTGCGTCTGGATCAGGCGAGCCAAATACGAAAAAAGTTGGCAAGCTCTCAAAGGCTAAGCTCATGGAAGTCGTCGATGCTAAGATCGCTGACCTCAATACGAATGATCCTGAAAAGGCAGCACTCATCCTCGCGGGCACAGCTCGTCAGATGGGGCTCGAAGTTGAGCTTTAGGTCTCAGCTTAATCTAAAAAATCTCGTCTTTTTTCGAAAAGGCACACTTAAGCAGGAGGATTGGCTATTCCGCGTAATCCGACTGAACTGCAAACAAAACAAAACTAATGGCTACTAAAAGAAGTAAGCGTTACAACAAAGCCGCTGAAATGGTTGAAGTTGGAAACGCGTATTCCCTCACAGATGCTGTGGACGTTCTTAAGAAGTTCCCAGCTCCTAAGTTTGACCCTACGGTCACTGTCTCAATGAATCTCGGCATCGATCCTCGTAAGAGTGATCAGATGGTTCGTGGTTCTGTTTCACTCCCACACGGCACAGGTAAAGACGTTCGCGTGATCGTTTTTGCAACTGGCGATGCGGCTAAGGCTGCAGAAGGCGCTGGTGCTGATAAAGTCGGCATGGAAGATCTCATTAAAGAGGTTCTCGGTGGATGGACTGACTTCGATGTAGCGATCGCTACTCCAGATGCCATGACAGAGGTTCGTAAGATCGCTCGCGTTCTCGGACCACGTGGCCTCATGCCAAATCCTAAGACTGGCACAGTGACTGATGATACAGCAGCAGCTGTCGTTGCGTCTAAGGCTGGTAAGGTAGATTACAAAGTCGATAAGAGCGGAAACATCGCTGCAGCGATTGGAAAAGCATCTTTCGACGCTGCAAAGATCGTTGAAAATGCTGAAGCTCTCATCGAGTCCGTTAGCAAGTCTAAGCCGGCGTCTGCTAAAGGCACTTTCGTTAGGTCGATCACCCTCGCTGCATCTATGTGCCCAGGCGTGTCGGTTGCCACTTCTTCAGAAAACGCATAACCCGCAAATATTACCATGAATCCTCTTAAAAAAGTCATCATTGATGAACTCCTGGAGCGGGTAAACGCTTCCCCTTACGTCATCGTCGTTGATTACAACGGAATGACTGTTCCTCAGTTTTCAGACCTTCGTAACTCGCTGACAGAAGCAGGTGCTGAGTGTCACGTTGCTAAGAACACTTACATGCGTGCTGCTTTAGCTGAAGCTGGAGCACCGGATTTGAGTGAGCACCTCAATGGCCAGACCGCATTTGTGACTGGTTCTGATGAGATCTTTGGAGCAGCTAAGGCGATTAAGACCTTTGCGAAAAAGAACAAGATCGGTGATTTCAAAACCGGCGTTCTCGACGGTGAAATCCTTACGATCGATGAGCTGAATGCATACGCAGATCTTCCATCTCGCGAAGCTCTTCTCAGCAGCCTCCTTGGCACCATCAATGGCGCCGCTTCTGCAATCGCTCGCGTTATCGCAGCGAAATACGAAGTCGAAGGTGGCAGCGATGCCGAGGCACCAGCCGAAGCATAATCCTTCTCAGTGGAGGTCGCATACCTGTGCGATCTCCGCTTTTAACACTCTGAACAGATAGAGACTTTCTCTAAACCAATAGTCTCTTGAAAAACAGTGGTTCCTCGTCGGACCTCCAGCTGGAACTGAAATGCCCGGGGCTCCGGGCTCGGCGAAAACCTGAACAAAATAACTAAACTACTATTATGGCAGACCTAGATAAAATCATCGAAGACCTTTCCGGTCTTACTATCCTTGAAGCAGCAGAGCTCGTAAAGAGCCTCGAAGAGAAGTGGGGCGTAAGCGCCGCTGCTCCAGTCGCAGCAGCCGGTGGCGGCGGCGGTGGCGGAGAAGCTGCTGAAGAGAAGACCGAGTTCGACGTTATCCTTGCTGAGGCAGGTGGTAACAAGATCGCAGCAATTAAGGCAGTTCGTGGCCTCAAGGCTGGACTCGGCCTCGCTGACGCTAAGAAGCTTGTTGAAGGCGCTCCATGCCCACTCCTCGAAGGTGTATCCAAAGAGGAAGCTGAAGCAGCTCAAAAGGCTCTCGAAGAGGCCGGTGCTAAGGCAGAGGTTAAGTAATTACCCTCTCACTTATCCCTTTTTGCAAAGGGGCTGCAGCTATGCTACAGGTCCTTTGCAATCGGGAAATGAGTTCCTAGTCCTGAGTGTAAAGCACAGTCCTAGTGATTCATTTCCCGGTCAGATAAGCTGGCCCCCATTTAACAGGATCCCCCCATTCGCTCGTGGCTCTAAACAGGCTTCGAGCTTTTCTACTACATATATATTGGTATGCTTGAACGACGCTATTTTGGCAGCATTGAAGAAGTCATTGAACCACCGAACCTGATTGAGGTTCAGTCAAAATCTTACGAAGACTTCCTTCAAAAAGACGTCCCAGCCTCACAACGTGTTGACACTGGTCTCCAGGCCGTCCTCGGCGAGGTTTTCCCGATCAAATCATATGACGAAGCGGTTGAACTCGACTTCGCTTCTTATGACATCGAGGACCCGAATTTGACAGCTCTCGAGGCTCTCCGCACAGGTGAGTCTTTCTCTGCTGCTCTCTACGTGACCTTTAAGCTAAAGGATGAGTCTGGAACGAAAAAGGAGCGCGTCTACATGGGCGAGCTTCCGATGATGACTCGCCGTGGCACATTTGTGATAAACGGAGCCGAGCGTGTTATCGTTTCTCAGCTTCACCGTTCACCAGGTATCTGTTTTGAGACTTCCGTTCACTTGAATGGTAAGATCCTTCACTCTTTCCGCATCATTCCAGACCGTGGATCATGGCTCGAGACTCAGTTCGATACATCTGAGTTGCTTTACGTTTACCTCGATCGCCGCCGTCGCCGGAGAAAGTTCCTCGCGACCACTTTCCTGCGCGCTCTCGGTTACCCAACAGATCGTGATATCGTAGAAAACTTCTACACAATCGAGAAGCTCAAGATGTCCAATACCATGGACGAGGAGAAGCTTTCTGGCCGTGTTCCATTCGAAGATGTTCTGGATGGAGAAGTCATTGTTGCACGTGCTTACGAGCCTCTAACGATCGGAATCGTTAAGCAGCTCGTCGCTCTCGGTCAGAAGACGATCGATGTGATCGACTCTCGTGAAGACGAGGTCCTCATCAACTCTCTTAAGAAAGACCCTGCGCATGATGAAGAGTCTGCGCTCAAAGATATCTACAAGAAGCTGCGTCCTGGTGATCCTCCGACAGCAGCGAACGCTCGCGCTCTTCTCAAGCGTCTCTTCTTTGATCCTAAGAAGTATGACCTCACACGCGTCGGTCGTTATAAGATTAATCAAAAGCTCGGTATCGAAGTCGATGCAGCTGAGCGCACCATGGTCGGTGAAGATTTCCTCAATGCATTTAAATACCTTCTTAAGCTTAAGAAGGGCGAGGGTGTTCTCGATGATATCGATCACCTCGGATCACGTCGTGTGCGTGCAGTTGGTGAGCTTCTTGCGAATCAGTGCCGCGTCGGTCTTGCTCGCACAGAGCGCCTCGTGAAAGAGCGCATGACTCTCTTTGATGTAAACATCGAGGGCATGACTCCACAGAAACTGATCAACCCGAAGGCTCTCTCCGCTGTTGTGCGTGACTTCTTCGGTCGTTCTCAGTTGTCCCAGTTCATGGACCAGACGAACCCACTTGCTGAGCTGACTCACAAGCGTCGTCTTTCCGCTCTCGGACCTGGTGGTCTGAACCGTGATCGTGCCGGTTTTGAGGTGCGTGACGTTCACCCATCTCACTACGGTCGTATTTGCCCAATTGAGACTCCAGAAGGTCCGAACATTGGTCTGATTAACTCAATGTGCACCTATGCTCGTATTAACGAGTTTGGCTTCATCGAGACTCCGTATCGTAAGATCACTAAGGGTAAAGTCACTGAAGAGATCGAGTATCTCACAGCTGACCAAGAGGAATATTACCTCATCGCTCAGGCGAATAACCCACTCGATAAGAATGGAAAATTCACAACAGAAAGAATCACAGCGCGTGAGCGTGGTGAATTCATCGAGGTGGATCCATCTACTGTGGACTACATGGATGTTTCGCCTAAACAGCTCGTTTCTGTTGCTGCTGGTCTCATTCCATTCCTCGAGCACGATGATGCGAACCGCGCCCTCATGGGTGCGAACATGCAGCGCCAGGGTGTGCCACTTCTCGTGTCAGAGGCTCCGCTCGTCGGAACTGGTCTCGAGGGCAAGGCCGCTCGCGATTCTCGCTCAGTTGTCACTGCAGAGGCAGACGGCATCGTAGCTGCTGCGACAGCAGAGGTCATTATCACCACACCAGATGGCGAACTTCCTGTTTCTGATGAGAAGTTCCTTTCAGATCACGAGTGCGTCACGACTAAGCCTGACAAAGGCATTTTCGTCTACCCACTCCGTAAGTTCATGCGCTCGAATGCGGGCACCTGCATGAACCAGAAGGTCATCGTAAAGCGTGGTCAGAAGATCAAGGTCGGCACTGTCCTCGCAGACGGTCCTAACACAGAAGGCGGCGAGCTCGCTCTCGGACGTAACGTTCTCGTGGCATTCATGCCTTGGAATGGATACAACTTCGAGGATGCCATCGTCATCTCTGAGAAGGTCGTAAAAGAGGACATCTATACCTCTATCCACATTAAGGAATTCGAAGTTGCTGCGCGTGATACGAAGCTTGGCCCAGAGGAGATCACTCGTGATATCCCGAACGTCGGTGAAGAGGCTCTCGCGAATCTCGACCACGACGGCATCATCCGCATCGGTGCAGAGGTGAAGCCTGGCGATATTCTCGTCGGAAAGATCACTCCTAAGTCTGAGACAGAACTTGCTCCTGAAGAGCGCCTCCTTCGCGCCATCTTCGGTGAAAAGGCTGCTGACGTGAAAGACACATCACTGCGCGTGCCATCCGGCTGCACAGGTATTGTCCAAGACGTTCGCATCGCGACTCACGGTCTTGCCCGGAAACGTGCAATCGAAGCTGATCCAGCTGAGATGAAGAAGCACCTCAAGAAGATCTCTGACGAGCATAAGAAGAAGAAAGACAAACTCACTGACGACCTCACTGAGAAGCTTTCCGATATTCTTCTCGGAGAAAAGATCCCACTCGACGTGGTCAATGCGCAGACAGGTGAAATCATCATCCCTGCCAACCGCAAGATCACAAAGACACTCCTGCGTAAGCTCGCTGCTGTCTACGATCACATCGAAATCGATCCATCCCCGATCCGTAATAAGATCCTCGAGATCATTTCATCTTTCGAAAATCGTTTCCAAGAGATCGATTCTGAGCGTGAGCGCAAGCTCGACCAGATGGACTCAGGTGATGAGATCGATCCAGGTGTGATCAAAGAAGTTAAAGTCTTCGTCGCCGCTAAGCGTAAGCTTTCTGTTGGTGATAAGATGGCTGGTCGTCACGGGAACAAGGGTGTCATCGCGACAGTCGTTCCTGAGGAAGACATGCCTTTCCTCGATGACGGAACTCCTGTTGAGATCTGTCTGAACCCACTCGGCGTTCCATCTCGTATGAACGTAGGACAGGTTCTTGAGACACACCTCGGTGTGGCTGCTAAGGCTCTCGGCTTCTCAGTCGCGACTCCTATTTTCGACGGTATCCACGAGTCGAAGATCTGGGAATTCATGTCAGAGGCCAAGAAGGTCGATGGCTTTACCTGGATCGGTGACGGCAAGGATGGCTCTACTGGTGGTAAGTCTACTCTCTATGATGGACGCTCCGGTGACCCGATCCACCAGCCAGTTGTGGTCGGTTACATCTACATGCTGAAGCTCGGTCACCTCGTGGCTGATAAGATTCACGCCCGTGCCGTTGGTCCATACTCCCTCGTTACCCAGCAGCCGCTCGGTGGTAAGGCTCAGTATGGTGGTCAGCGTTTCGGTGAGATGGAGGTCTGGGCTCTCGAGGCCTATGGCGCTGCTTACACATTGCAGGAGCTCCTCACTGTGAAATCCGATGACGTCCAAGGAAGAACTCGTATTTACGAGGCCATCGTCAAAGGGGATAATCACCTCGAGGCCGGCACTCCAGAGTCATTTAACGTTCTCATTAAGGAGATGCAGTCACTCGGTCTTGACGTCAAGCCAGGCCGCCAGAGTGAACAGGCTATCGATGCCTCTGACTTCTCCCTAGACGATCTTACAATCTAATCCCGAACCACTGGCAGACTCAGTCTGCTAGTAACCCAATAACGAATAACCAACTAACGAATACCTTTCTTTATGAGTGTAGAAACTAACCTTCGGGAACTTTTCGGCGTGGATGATAAGCCTGAGCAATTTGATCAGGTCGGTATCACAGTCGCTGATCCTACTACAATCCGCTCTTGGTCTAAAGGCGAAGTCCTTAACCCAGAAACAATCAACTACAGAACCTTCAAGCCTGAAAAAGGCGGCCTCTTCTGTGAGCGTATCTTCGGTCCAACACGTGACTGGGAGTGTGCTTGCGGAAAGTATAAGCGTATCAAACACAAAGGCGTCACATGTGATCGCTGCGGAGTCGAGGTGACTCTGTCTCGTGTCAGACGTGAGCGTATGGGTCACATCGATCTCGCTGTGCCTGTCTCACACATCTGGTTCTACAAGTGTATGCCATCACGTATCGGTCTCATGCTCGATATGTCTGCTCGCCATCTTGAGCGCGTCATTTACTACGAGGACTACATGGTCACAGATCCAGGTAGCACTCCGCTCGAGCGTGGTCAGCTCCTGACTGAGTCCGAGCTGCGTGATGCAGAAGACGACTACGGTGAGAACACATTCCGTGCTGGAATGGGTGCCGAGGCCATTCGTGACCTCCTCTCACAGGCAGATCTCATCGAGCTCCAGAAGGAACTCGAAGAAGAAATGGCGAACACACGCTCTAAGCAGACTCGTAAGAAGCTCGCTAAGCGTCTCAAGCTCGCTCAAGGCTTTGCTCAGTCTAACAGCCGTCCAGAATACATGATCATGACTGTTCTACCAGTCATCCCACCGGATCTCCGTCCGTTGGTCCCTCTCGAGGGTGGTCGTTTCGCGACGTCTGATCTGAATGATCTCTATCGCCGTGTGATCAACCGGAATAACCGTCTGAAGAACCTCCTTCTTCTCAAGACTCCAGAGGTCATCATCCGTAACGAGAAGCGCATGCTTCAGGAAGCGGTCGATGCACTCTTCGATAACGGTCGTCACGGTCGTGCCGTCACAGGTGCTGGTAACCGCGCATTGAAATCACTTTCAGACATGCTCAAGGGTAAGGGTGGACGTTTCCGTCAGAACCTCCTTGGTAAGCGTGTGGACTACTCCGGTCGTTCCGTCATCGTCATCGGGCCAGATCTTAAGCTTAATCAGTGTGGTCTTCCGAAAAAGATGGCTCTCACACTCTTCGAGCCATTCATCATCCGTCGCCTGAAAGAACTCGGCTACTGCCACACCGTTCGTTCGGCTAAGAA